>NZ_JBLVXX010000032.1:0-62829 GCF_048283985.1 Enterobacter cloacae complex sp. 6730903
TGCGTACTACGACCGAAAAACCCAGAGTGTGCTCCGGATAGACTGAAAAGTGTTACCTATGTTCCCGGTCTGATCTGTCACCTATGTATCCGGTCATACCGTAGCGCCACCGGGCAAGTCTTACTCGACGAAAATATGCGGGTAGAAACGCGACAGATCCTGCGTAATCAGCGCGCGATCTTCGCGAATGCCAATCCCGGCAGGCTGATCGTTAATAAGCCAGCTGCCGATCAGCGTATAGCTGTCGCCAAACTTCGGCAGTTGACAGAACTCCTGGACGATCATCCCTTCTTCACCGTACGGCCCTTCAACCGCTTCCAGCGTTTTACCGTTTTCGATAATCGAGACGTTTGCCCCTTCACGGGAGAAGATTGGCTTAACGACGTATTTCTCCATCGGTGGGAAATCATCTTCGGCAAAGTAAGCAGGCAGCAGGTTCGGGTGATTCGGGAACATCTCCCACAGCATCGGCAGCAGGGCTTTATTGGAGATAATGCTCTTCCAGGCCGGTTCCAGCCAGCGTACGCCAGCGTCTTCCAGTTTGGTAGAGAACATTTCCCGCAGCATGTATTCCCACGGATAGAGCTTGAACAGGTTGCTGATCACCTGATCCTGCATGTCCGTAAACTGACCTTTTTCGCCTAAACCGATATCTTCGATATAGAGAAATTCCGTCGCCACTTCCGCTTCGGCTGCGCAGTCCTGCAAATACTGAACCGTACCGCGGTCTTCTTCAGTATCGCGGCAGCAGGCGAGATGCAGCAGGTTGAAACCGTGCTGTTCACGCAGTTCGACGAAACGCTCAATCAGCTTTTCCTGAAGGCTGTTGAACTGATCGCTGCCTTCCGGCAAGTTTCCGGCATTCGCCTGATCTTCCAGCCAGATCCACTGGAAGAACGCGGCTTCGTACAGGGAGGTTGGCGTATCTGCGTTGTTTTCTAAAAGCTTCGGTTCACCCACGCCATCCCATGCCAGATCGAGGCGAGAGTAGAGCGAAGGCTGGTTCGTTTTCCAGGACTGACGAACAAAGCTCCAGGTGTGCTTCGGAATGCGGAATTTTGTCATCAGCTCATCGCTGTCGATGACTTTCTCGACCACCTTCAGGCACATCTGGTGCAGCTCTGCGGTCACCTCTTCAAGCTTTTCGACCTGAGCGAGCGTGAGCTTATAGTAAGCATCTTCACACCAGTACGGCTCGCCGTACATGGTGTGAAAGTTGAAACCGTATTCGGTGGCTTTTTCGCGCCAGTCCGGGCGCTCGACAATACTGACTCGTTCCATGATCAGCCGCCCATTGAGCGAGTTGAGGAGCCGGTCGCACTACGCTGCATGGTGGTTTGTTTGGCAACAGACTCACCGAAGCCGCCACGGGTAATGGTGCTGGTGGTGGCTGGTTTCGGCGCCATTGCGGTTTTCGGTACGGTCATCGTACGGCCAGGCGTTGCAGCACCGTAACCCTTGCCGGTGGCATCGGTGTATTTCCCGTAGGCCGGGCTGTTCGGGTTTTTGGAGCTAAACAGCGGCTGCTGCTGGTAGCCCGCACCGCCACTCATCAAACGGCCCATCATATAACCCGCCATCAGCGGCATCCAGAAGCTGCCGCTGGACTGTGCCTGCGCCTGGTTTTCCGGTGCCATACCTGCCTGAGCAGGTGCCTGCTGGCACTGGCCTTCACCGAATTCGGCTACACAGTCTTCGCGAGAGGCATATTTCGGCGCGGTACGTTCCGCTTCTTTCAGGGCATTGTTATAGGCCGTCTTACACTCAGCGGCTTTACCGGTTGCGCTCGCGCAGTCGTCGGCGTTTTGATACAGCGAAACCGTTTCGTCGCTTTGCTCACAGCCTGCCAGCATAAAGACGGCGGTGACCGCCAGCGCGACAGGTGTCAGGTGGCGTGCGTTCCAGCTTTTGCGGAACGACGCGTGATTCATCGTTTTTGTCCGTTTCATATTTGTCTTCCAGGACCCAGTGGTAATAACGCTCAGGATAGAGGATGAGTGGTTGAAAATGAAGCGAAGAGGGGCGAAATCCGGGGGATCTTTACGTTGGCTTACGTTCAGGTGTGATTTTGCGCCGGGTGGCGCTGCGCTTACCCGGCCTACGATTCAGTAGGCCCGATAAGCGCAGCGCCATCGGGCAAGGCTTAATGACGGAACGGATTCGTGCCGCTGCTGGCCGGTGCGGTGCTACGCGCTGCCGCTGGCTGCGCAACCGGGGCGCTGCTGTTAGCGGTGAAATTATCCACGGCGGCATCCTGCTGTGGATTTTCCGGCGCGACGCTGTCAGGCGACGTGGAAACCGGTTTGCCCAGCGTGCTGTTCAGCATTTGCAGATCCTGCTCGTTCAGCGTACCCAGCGCCTGCTTGATGTTCAGCTGGTTGATCAGGTACTGGTAACGCGCACTGGAGAGCTGCTGTTTCGCGTTATACAGCGTGGTCGTTGCGTCTAACACGTCAACGATGGTACGCGTACCGACGGAGTAGCCCGCTTCCATCGCGTCCAGAGAGCTTTGCGCAGAGACAACGGCCTGTTTGTAGGCGTTGATGCTGCTGATAGACGCGTTCACGTTGTTAAAGGAAGAACGCACGGTTTGCACCACGTTGCGGTGCGCGCTTTCCAGCTGCTCGCTGGCGCCCACAAAGTTGTACTGCGCCTGTTTCACCTGAGAGTTAACCATCCCACCCTGGTACAGCGGCAGAGAGAAGCTGAGGCCCACTTTGTTCTGACCAACGTTGCTGTCGTCATAGGCCTGAGACGTCGTTTTAGACCCGCTGTAGCTGGTATCCGATACGCCGGTCGAGGCGCTCAGGCTCAGCGTCGGCAGGTGACCATCCTGTGCAAGGCGGATCTGCTCGCGTGCCAGGTCCTGGCTCAGGCGCGCCTGCAATAAGGTCAGGTTGCGGTTTTCCGCTTCTTTCAGCAGAGCATTAACCGCCTGCGGTTTGTCCGTTTTGAAACTGTCCACGTTCAGAGAGGCCAGTTCAGGATAGTAGTTACCGGTGACCTGACGCAGTGCTTCCAGCGCGTTATCGAGGTTGTTACGTGCGGTCACTTCGTTAGCCAGTACGGTATCGTACTGTGAACGGGCGTTCTGCACGTCAGTGATCGCAACCAGACCCACGTTAAAACGCTGGGTGGTTTGATCTAACTGACGGTAAATCGCCTGTTTCTGCGCTTCGGTATAGGAGAGCGCGTCAATCGCGCTCAGTACCTGGAAATAGGCGGTCGCGGTATTCAGGATCAGCGTCTGCTGATCGGTCTGATAGGTGACATCCTGAATGCCTGCGCTCTTTTCCTGCAAACTCAGTTCACGCCATTTGGACATGTCGAACAGGGTTTGTGTAAGCTGTAAAGAGGCGCTGGTGGCATTCGAATCGATGCCATTGTTATCGCGAAAACCGTTAGTGTAGGTATAATCTGCACCTAAGCCTAACTGCGGCAGCAGTGGACTACGTGCTTCGTTAATCTTTTCAAACGCAGCATCACGATCGGCCGCTGATTTACGTAAATCAGGGTTGCCCAGACGTGCCTGCTGGTAGACCTGTAACAGGTTCTCTGCCTGGCTCATTGCACTGAAGCCCGTCAGGCTCAGGCCGATAAGGATGGGGAGCAATTTCTTCATTTGCATTCCTTGTTGTGAAGCAGTATTAGCGCTGATCTAATTAAAAATAATTGCCGATTCTAACAGAATCATCCACACCAAAAGGTTGGCGTAACGTGCCATCTGGCGGTAATTTGCTCCAATCTACCATATAGCCATACAAACGGCAGCCAAACAGCCTTGAAATTCACAATTTCATCACCATTGCTACCAGGACTCGACCGATGCAAAAACCAGAAAACGTGCCTGTCACCTTCGCCAAAAACGATGTAGAAATTATTGCACGAGAAACGCTTTATAGCGGTTTTTTTTCAATGGAACTTTACCGTTTCAGGCATCGTCTGTTTAACGGTGAGATGAGCGGTGAAATTAAACGCGAAATTTTTGAGCGCGGGCATGCGGCTGTGTTGCTACCCTATGACCCAGTGCGTGATGAAGTTGTGCTGGTCGAGCAGGTGCGTATTGCGGCTTATGATACCAGCGAAACGCCGTGGTTGCTGGAGATGGTGGCCGGGATGATCGAAGAAGGTGAGTCGGTCGAAGACGTCGCGCGTCGCGAGGCGCTGGAAGAGGCGGGCCTGGTGGTTGGCCGAACGAAGCCGGTGTTGAGCTACCTGGCAAGCCCGGGTGGGACAACGGAACGTTCATCTATTATGGTGGGCGAAGTGGACGCCAGGACAGCGGAAGGGATCCACGGTCTGGCAGATGAAAACGAAGATATTCGGGTTCATGTGGTGAGTCGGGAGCAGGCTTACCAGTGGGTAGAAGAGGGGAAAATCGACAACGCAGCGTCTGTCATCGCTCTGCAATGGCTACAGCTGCATTATCAGACATTACGACACGAGTGGAAAAAATGAAGCGTTATACACCTGACTTCCCAGAAATGATGCGCCTGTGCGAAACCAATTTCGCCCAGCTGCGCCGCCTGCTGCCGCGAAACGACGCGCCCGGCGAAACGGTGAGCTATCAGGTGAGCAACGCGCAGTATCGGTTAACGATAACAGAATCAACGCGCTACACTACGCTGGTGGAGATTGAGCAAACGGCGCCGAGCATCAGCTACTGGAGCCTGCCGTCGATGACGGTACGTCTTTATCATGACGCGATGGTCGCTGAAGTGTGTTCAAGCCAGCAGATCTTTCGCTTTAAAGCGCGGTATGATTATCCGAATAAAAAGTTGCATCAACGCGACGAAAAGCATCAAATTAACCAGTTTTTAGCCGACTGGCTAAGATATTGTTTAGCACATGGAGCAATGGCGATTCCGGTTTGTTAGCGTCATAAACCTACCTAAGGACACCATTTGGAAAGCCTGTTGAACCTGACTGTTGCTGGTGGGGCGCCAGTCAGGATATTACAAATCACCGACACCCACCTTTTTGCCGAAAAGCATGAGACGCTTCTGGGCGTGAACACCTGGGAGAGTTATCAGGCGGTTCTTGACGCGATCCATGCTGAAAAGCGGCCATGCGATCTGATCGTCGCGACGGGCGATCTGGCGCAGGATCAATCCTCCGCAGCCTATCAGCACTTTGCTGAAGGGATTGCGAGCTTTAGCGTGCCTTGCGTCTGGCTGCCGGGCAATCACGATTTTCAGCCCGCGATGTACAGTTCGCTTCAGGATGCGGGGATTTCACCGGCAAAATGTGTCTTTGCGGGGGACCAGTGGCAAATTCTGCTCCTCGACAGTCAGGTGTTTGGCGTTCCGCACGGTGAGTTGAGCGACTATCAGCTTGACTGGCTGGAGACAAAACTGGCTGCCGAACCGAATCGCAATACGCTGCTGTTACTGCATCATCACCCGCTGCCGGCGGGCTGTAGCTGGCTCGATCAGCACAGCTTACGCAACTCTGCGGCGCTGGACGGCGTGTTGGCGAAATTCCCGCGCGTGAAAAATTTGCTGTGCGGGCACATTCACCAGGAACAGGATCTCGACTGGAATGGTCGCCGCCTGCTCGCGACGCCCTCTACCTGCGTGCAATTTAAGCCACACTGCGCCAACTTTACGCTGGATACCATCGCACCGGGCTGGCGCTGGCTGGAGCTGCATGCCGATGGCACGCTGACCACCGAAGTTTGCCGTCTGGCCGGGGCCGAATTCCGCCCGGATACCGCTTCGGAAGGCTATTGATGTCGACGCTTCTCTATCTGCATGGGTTCAACAGCTCACCGCGTTCGGCGAAAGCGACGCAGCTCCGCCAGTGGCTGAGCGCGCATCATCCCCACGTGGAGATGATTATTCCACAGCTGCCCCCTTATCCGGCGGATGCGGCAGAGATGCTGGAATCGATCGTGCTGGAACACGGCGGCGAATCGTTTGGCGTTGTCGGGTCGTCGCTCGGCGGCTACTACGCCACCTGGCTGTCGCAGTGCTTTATGTTGCCCGCTGTCGTCGTCAACCCGGCGGTCCGGCCATTTGAGCTGTTAAGGGACTTTCTTGGCGAAAACGAGAACCCCTACACCGGCCAACAATATGTGCTAGAGTCACGCCATATTTACGATCTCAAAGTTATGCAGGTCGACCCGCTTGAAGCGCCCGATCTTATCTGGCTGCTGCAACAGACGGGAGATGAAGTGCTGGATTACCGCCAGGCAGTGGCGTATTACGCATCCTGCCGCCAGACTGTAGAAGAGGGCGGTAACCATGCTTTCACGGGCTTTGAAGATCATTTCACCCAGATTGTCGATTTTCTTGGACTGCACAGCCACTGACAATCAATGCGAATTGCTAGCTTAAATCATGACGCAAACCTATAACGCTGATGCCATTGAGGTACTCACCGGGCTTGAGCCGGTTCGCCGCCGCCCGGGGATGTACACCGATACGACGCGCCCAAACCACCTGGGCCAGGAAGTAATTGATAACAGTGTGGACGAAGCGCTGGCAGGCCATGCCAAACGCGTGGACGTTATCCTGCACGCCGATCAGTCGCTGGAAGTCATCGACGACGGCCGCGGCATGCCGGTAGATATCCACCCGGAAGAGGGCGTTCCCGCCGTTGAGCTGATCCTCTGTCGTCTGCACGCGGGCGGTAAGTTCTCCAACAAAAACTACCAGTTCTCCGGCGGCTTGCACGGCGTGGGGATCTCCGTGGTTAACGCCCTGTCAAAGCGCGTGGAAGTGAACGTCCGTCGCGACGGCCAGGTGTATAACATCGCGTTTGAAAACGGCGAAAAAGTGCAGGATTTGCAGGTCGTCGGGACGTGCGGTAAACGCAACACCGGCACCAGCGTCCACTTCTGGCCTGACGAGAGCTTCTTCGACAGCCCACGCTTTTCTGTTTCCCGTCTCACGCACCTGCTGAAAGCCAAAGCGGTGCTGTGCCCGGGCGTGGAAATCACCTTTAAAGACCACGTTAATAATACCGAACAAACCTGGTGCTACGCCGATGGTCTGAACGACTACCTGTGCGAAGCGGTTAACGGCCTGCCAACCCTGCCGGAAAAACCGTTCGTCGGGAATTTCGAAGGCGATACTGAAGCGGTGGACTGGGCGCTGCTGTGGCTGCCGGAAGGCGGCGAGCTGCTGACGGAAAGCTATGTCAACCTGATCCCAACGCTGCTCGGCGGGACGCACGTCAACGGCCTGCGTCAGGGGCTGCTGGACGCGATGCGCGAGTTCTGCGAATACCGCAACATTCTGCCGCGCGGCGTGAAGCTTTCCGCAGAAGATATCTGGGACCGCTGCGCCTACGTGCTTTCCGTGAAGATGCAGGATCCGCAGTTTGCCGGTCAGACTAAAGAGCGCCTGTCGTCACGCCAGTGTGCGGCGTTCGTCTCCGGCGTGGTGAAAGATGCGTTTACCCTGTGGCTGAACCAGAACGTTCAGGCCGCAGAAATGCTGGCTGAAATGGCCATCTCCAGCGCCCAGCGTCGTCTGCGCGCCGCGAAGAAAGTGGTGCGTAAAAAGCTGACCAGCGGACCTGCGCTGCCGGGCAAGCTGGCGGACTGTACCGCGCAGGATCTCAACCGCACCGAGCTGTTCCTGGTGGAAGGGGACTCGGCAGGCGGATCGGCCAAGCAGGCGCGCGATCGTGAATATCAGGCGATCATGCCGCTCAAGGGTAAGATCCTCAACACCTGGGAGGTTTCTTCTGATGAAGTGCTGGCCTCGCAGGAAGTCCACGATATCTCGGTCGCGATCGGCATCGATCCGGACAGCGACGATCTGAGCCAGCTGCGCTACGGCAAGATCTGTATCCTCGCGGATGCGGACTCCGATGGCCTGCACATCGCCACGCTGCTCTGTGCGCTGTTTGTGAAGCACTTCCGCGCGCTGGTGAAAAACGGTCACGTCCACGTGGCGCTGCCGCCACTGTACCGTATCGACCTTGGCAAAGAAGTCTACTATGCGCTGACGGAAGAAGAGAAAGCGGGCGTGCTGGAACAGCTTAAGCGCAAGAAGGGCAAACCGAACGTTCAGCGCTTTAAAGGGTTGGGTGAGATGAACCCGATGCAGCTGCGTGAAACCACGCTGGATCCGAATACCCGCCGTCTGGTGCAGCTGACCATCAGCGATGAAGATGAACAGCAAACTAACGCCGTGATGGATATGCTGCTGGCCAAGAAACGTTCTGAAGACCGACGTAACTGGCTACAGGAGAAAGGCGACATGGCGGATATAGAGGCCTGATACCGAAAAAGCCCTGCGATGCAGGGCTTTTTTTTGCCCGGCGGCGCTACGCTTGCACGGGCCTACGGGATGGGTAGGCCGGGTAAGGCGCAGCCGCCACCCGGCAAAAAAGCCGCTCATCACGATGAATGATTTTTCCGGTACTGCAACGGCGTCTCGCCAATCCCCTTTTTAAACGCGCTGATAAACCACGTCACGTCGGAAAATCCCGCCTGTGCGGCAATGTCTCGCACGCTCGAATCCGTGTGGAGTAAACACTCGCACGCCTTACGCAACCTTAGCGTGTTCAGGTAGTCGTGAATTTTTTCGCCCGTTTCCGCATGGAATTTTCGCGATACGTAACTGCGCGATTTACCCAGCTCTGCGGCCAGCGCATCCAGACGAAATTTCTCCTGATAATGCTCGTCGAGCCAGAACATGACCTGGCTGGCGATCCCCTGGCTGTTGCCCGGCTCGCCGTCGCGATCGTCGGGCAGCATCGCGAACAGGCCGATCAGCAGGCTGGCGATGCTCTCGCCGTTCATCGGCGGTTTATAGCAGCTAAAGAGATGGTCGATATGGTGGTGACAGTGGGCTAAATCGGCGACCCACGCTTCGCCGCCACGGCGTGACAGCCGCTCCAGGCGCTGCCGGGTCTGGGGAAAATCCCGCAGGATCTTCAGCACCGCGTGCTGGTCGAGATGAATAATGGTGCGGCGGTAAATTGCCTCCGCCTGTTCGTCCACCATGACCTTATGCAGCGTAAAAGGCGGGAAGAAAAACAGTCGTCCGGGGCGCATGGTGTAGTGACGATTATCAACAATCGCCACGCCAAAGCCCTCTTCCACATAGAGGATCTCCAGACACTGATGCCAGTGATGGTAGCGCACCGTATTGGCAAACAGGCGGCTGAACGAGGCTACGGTATCGTTCAGGGTGATCAGTTCAAGAAGATCGGATGTTGGCGTGTCGCGCATAGTGCAATAAAACTCAACTTTTTCCCGTCTGACTGTCTTTATAAACCACCTTTTTAAATTTTCTCAACTGGAGGTTTATTCATCGTTCATGCCTGTGACATGGCTAACATTTCTGCCCCTTGCGGATTCACTATGCTTTGCCGCAGTTGATTACGAGGGCGAACCGATGTGGGCGGCAAACATAGAAAAATCAAATCCGTTGTCTTCACGCCAGGAGGTAGTGGCGTCGTTGAATACACTTTTACAGGCGCTGGACACGCAATTTCCGGCGAACCGTTCACGATTCCCGCTGGGCGACACCTGCGCCCATTACACCGCGGATATTGCGCAGATGGAGGGACTTTCCCGTGCGCTGTGGGGACTGTTTCCGCTGATGGCGTCCGGCGAAAGCACGCCGTTCAGCGAGAAGTACCTTACTGCCATTAAGCTGGGTACCGACCCGCAAAGCAGCGGCTACTGGGGTGAAACCGGCCCGTACGATCAGCGTCTGGTAGAGATGGCGGCCTACGGTCTGGGGCTCGCTCTGCTGGGAGATAAACTCACCGCGCACTTTACCAGGCGCGAGGTGATGAACCTGCACGCGTGGCTCAACCAAATCACCGACGCGCAGATGCCGGACAGCAACTGGAACTATTTTGCCATTATGGTCCAGCTCGGCTTTAAGCGCGCTGGCCTGCCGTACGATCAGGCCGCCATTGACCACCGCTTTGCGCTGATGGACGCCTACTACCTCGGCGACGGCTGGTATTCCGACGGTCCCGGCCGCCCGAAAGATTACTACATCTCCATGGCTTTTCATTTCTACGGCCTGATTTACGCCACCCTGAGTGACGACGAGGCGAAGGCGAAGGTGCTGCGCGAGCGCTCGCGCCTCTTCGCGGAAGACTTTATCTACTGGTCCGCCGCCGATGGCGCCTCGGTGCCGTTTGGCCGCAGCCTGACCTACCGCTTTGCCATGGTCGCCTTCTGGAGCGCGGTGGCCTTTTCTCAGCTGGACGTCTTCACCCCGGGCATCGTGAAGGGCATTGTGCTGCGGCATCTGCGCTGGTGGCAGCAGCAGTCGATTGTCGATCGCGACGGTATTCTCACCCTGGGGTTTGCGTATCCGAACCTGGCGATGTGCGAGGATTACAACTCCCCCGGTTCACCGTACTGGGCGCTGAAAACCTATCTGATCCTGGCGCTGCCGGAAGCACACCCGTTCTGGCAGGCGGAAGAACAACCGCTGCCCGCGCTTGCTGAAAAACATGTGATTCCGCATGCGCAGCAGATCCTGATGCATTCGAAAGATTCGCAGCACGTCGTCATGCTCACCGCCGGTCAGCTGGAGCTGAACAACTACGTCAACACCGAAGCGAAATACACCAAGTTTGCCTACTCCAGCCGCTTCGGATTCACCCTTGAGCGCGGGCGTTTTGGCCTGAAGCATGCCGCCTGCGATTCCATGCTGCTGCTGGCGGACGGAGATGACTATTTCCGCGGTCGTCGCGAGTGCGAAGAGGTTCGGGTAGACGAAAATTACCTTTTCTCGCGCTGGTCGCCGTGGCGCGACGTGCAGATTGCGACCTGGCAGATCCCGTTCGGGGAGTGGCACCTGCGCCTGCACCGTATCAACAGCGCGCGCACTCTGCAAACCGTCGAGGGCGGCTTTGCGGTGATGAAAACCGCCCACCAGGTGCGCGATCGCGGTTGTTATCTGTTAGCTGAAAACGGCAGCAGCGTCATTGTCGATCTCTCGCCGATCATTCAGCGCCAGCCAGACAGCATCGTCACGCCGCCGAACAGCAGCATTATGTTTGCGGAGTGCGCCTCCATTCCGCTGTTAAAAGCCGACCTCCCGCAAGGGGAAAGCTGGCTCTGTTGCGCCGTTCTGGCTGGCGGAAAACAGCCCGCTGCGGCGACGCCGCAGCTGAATATAACCCATAACCAGGTCGTGATTAGCGAACCCGGAAGCGAACGTAAGCTGTCGTTCACATTATAAAAATCTGGCCCTACACCCCGGCGAGGATGATATGAAAAGCACATCGACAACCAACAGAACTGAATATTACAAAATCAGTAGCTTTATCTTTCTCTATTTCTTTACCTGGTCTGCCAGTATTGGTCTGCTGGCGATCTGGCTCGGTCAGAAAGCCAACCTGAGCGGATCGGTGATTGGAACCGTCTTTGCGGTGAACGGGATATTCTCCGTTATTCTCAAGCCGATCTACGGCTATATTCTCGATAAGATCGGCATGAGCAAATATCTGCTCTATTTTGTGGTGATCATGTCGGCCCTGATGGCGCCATTCTTTATTTACGTTTACCAGCCGCTGTTAATGTCTAATACCCTGCTGGGGATTATTATCGGCGCGCTCTATTTAAGCTTTGCCTGGTACGCGGGCGTGGCGGCGTGTGAATCCTATTCCGACCGCTTTAGCCGTTTGAATGGCATGGAGTTCGGGCAGATCCGTATGTGGGGTTCGCTCGGTTGGGCGGTGGCGTCATCTTTCTCCGGCCTGCTGTTCAACCTCTCACCGGCGTATAACTTTATTCTCGGCAGCGTGGCGTCGGTGGTGATGCTGATTGTCCTTCTGAGCCTGAAAGTGAACACTAACTCCGCTCACGCAGGCGAGGTGCTGACGAAAGAGAAAATAGCCCCGTCTGACGTTTACGCCCTGCTGCGTAACCGCAAATTCTGGGCTTTCTGCCTGTACGTGGCGGGCGTGGCGTGGATGATGTTTATCGCCGAGCAGCAATTCTCGCGCTATTTCGTCACCTTCTTCGATGATATTCATGAGGGCAACGCCGTATTCGGCTATCTCGGGACCGTACAGTCGGGCATGGAATTTGTCATGTATATGGTGGTCCCGTTGTTTGTGAACTTTATTGGCGCCAAACGCGGGCTGTTAATTGTCGGGCTGGTGGTTGGGGCGCGTCTGATTATTTCCGGCATGTGTGATTCACACCTGTTAATTTCAGTACTTAAGCCGCTGTACGGTCTGGAAATTTGTCTCCTGCTGGTGTCGGTATTTAAATATATCGCCGAGCATTTCGACAAGCGTGTCAATGCCACCATGTATTTACTCGGCTATCAGGCGATGCTCTACGTTGGCAACGTGGTGGTCTCTTCCCCTGCCGGCTATATGTATGACCGTATTGGCTTTGAGCACACCTATATCATCATGGGCGCAACGGCGCTGACCTTTACCCTTATTTCTGCTTTTACGTTATCCGCCTGTCAGAGCAAATGGCGCGGGGCTCGTGCGCTGAACGTAGCAGAAACGTCAACACGATAAATTACGCCGTCAAAGAAGGAACCGAAATATGTTAAGTCGTATCAAAGAAGAACGTCTGCCTGTTATCGCTGCGCCCGTTGACTCCCACGCATTCAGCGATGAACTGAATTCGGCGCGCAGCCACGTTCTCGACCTGATTAGCCGTCATTTAACGGAGTTCGGCGACAAATTCCCGGCGGAAACCTGCCAGAACGGTTTTTATCCGCTGACTGACAACGTGGAGTGGACCACCAGCTTCTGGACCGGGCAGCTGTGGCTGGCATGGGAGATGAGCGGCGAGGAAAAATTCCGCGCGATGGCGGAAAAACACGTGCGCTCGTTTGGCCTGCGCATCGCCGGGCGCAACGACACCAACACCCACGATTTAGGCTTCCTCTACACGCTTTCCTGCGTAGCCGCGTGGCGGCTGACCGGAAACCGCGAGGCGCGAGGCTTCTCGCTGCTGGCGGCGGAAGCCCTGCTGGAACGCTTCCACGAGAAGGCGAAGATCATCCAGGCGTGGGGCGATCTCTCCGATCCGGAGCAGGCCGGGCGGATGATCATCGACTGCAACATGAACCTGCCGCTGCTCTACTGGGCAACGGAGCAGACGGGCGATCCGCGCTTTGCCGACGCCGCAAAAGCGCACGTCATGCAGGCCGCGACGTACCTCATTCGTGACGATGCCTCCACCTTCCACACCTACTATATGGATGTGGCAACCGGCGCACCGCGCTACGGCAACACTCAGCAGGGCTACGCCGACGACTCCTGCTGGTCGCGCGGGCAGGCGTGGGGCATTTACGGTTTCCTGCTGAGCTATATCTATACCGGCGACGAAACGATGATCGCCCTGTCAAAACGGCTGGCGAACTACTTCCTCAATCGCCTGCCGGAAGACTACGTCTGCCACTGGGATCTGGCGCTGGTGGGCACCGACGCACTGCGTGATTCTTCCTCGGCGGCAATTGCGGTGTGTGGACTGCTGGAGCTGGTGAAACATCTGCCGGTCACAGATCCGGATCGCGAACGTTACCTCGAATGGGCGAAAGGGATTATGTCCTCGCTGACAAAGCACTATCTGATGGGCAAAGAAGAGAAGGGCAACGGGCTGCTTAAGCACTCGGTGTATCACCTGGCGAGCAATAAAGGCGTGGATGAGTGCGCGAGCTGGGGCGATTACTTCTACGTCGAGGCACTGGTGCGTTTTACGCAGAGCTGGAAACTGTACTGGTAAAAACAGTCGGGGGGTAACCCCCGACTTATCGATCACGCTTTTGGAATACGCAGCGTCTGGCCGGGATAGATTTTATCCGGGCTGGAGAGCATTGGGCGGTTAGCCTCAAAAATCTTGTTGTACTGATTGGCATCGCCGTACACGGTTTTAGAGATTGCGCTCAGGGTATCGCCGGATTTCACCGTATAGTAGGTGGCTTCCTCTTTGGCATCTGTCGCGGTGATATTGTTTTCCACTTCGCTGACGCCCGCGATGTTGCCGACGGCGACCTGGATTTTTTCTTTCTGCTCCTGCGTCAGCCCGTCGCCCGTCACGCTGGCCTTGCCGTCAGTGACGTTAACCTGAACCTTATCGGAACCGGGAATGTTCAGTTTCTTGAGGTGCTCGGTGATTTTGTCGCTCTGACCTTTATGATCGGTCAGGTTATCCCACAGCTTTTCGCCTGCTTCTTTTACGAAGTTAAAAAGTCCCATTCCATCCTCCTGTTAAACATGAAGTCAGAATAAGCATAGCAGTTGAGTGTTAAGGTGATAAAAAAAGCCCGGTGGCGTTAACGCTTACCGGGCCCGGGAGGGAAGTTGTAGGCCGGGTAAACGCAGTGCCACCCGGCAAATTTCACAGAACTTAAACCCCTTGCTCCAGAATACGGATGTGGGTTTCCAGAACGTCCCCTTTCACCGCGTCGCTCCACGCTTTCATATGCGCGGTCTGCAAATGGGCTTCAAGGTGCGCGACGGTTTCCCACTGCTCCACCATGATGATGGAGTCTGGCGCGGTCGCCTGGAAGCTTGCGCTGGTGGCGGCGTCCACCATCGGCGCGTAGCCGTGGCAGCCTTCTTCTTTCAGTACGGTCGGGATGATCTTCGCGAACTCATCCAGTACCGCCTGGCGGTGATGTTGGCCAGGACGCGTACGGATTTCAGCAATAACGGTAAGCATAATTAACTCCTTCTAATTCCAGGCTACCAGTTAAGCAAAAATTTCCGCGAGATGCTTGCGATATTCTGCGATATAGCGCGGGACGTCCGGCATTTTAATCACGTCGTTGACGATAAAGGTCGGCAGCGGCTCCATCCCCAGGAACTGATTCGCCTTGTGGAACGGCAGATACGCGCCGTCTACGCCCACGCCTTCGAAGAACTGATCTTGCTCAGTGAAGGCTTCAAGCGGGGCATTCCAGGTCAGGGAGAGCATGTATTTCTTGCCCTGAATCAGGCCGCCGGAACCGTATTTTTTAGACGCGTCTGAGCGGGTGCGGCCGTCGCTGGCATACAGCGAACCGTGACCTTCGGTAAACACATCGTCCATGTATTTTTTCACGGTCCACGGTGCGCCCATCCACCAGCCCGGCATCTGCCAGATAACCACGTCGGCCCACAGGAAGTTCTGCACTTCGGCCTTCACGTCGTAATCGCTGTCCGCGCGCACGACCTTAACATCATGTCCGGCGTCGCGCAGGAAACCATCCGCGACCTCGGTCAGGGTGTCATTCAGCTGGCCTTTAGAGTGCGCAAATTCTTTCGCGCCGTTGATAATCAGAATGTTGCTCATTATTTGTCCTCGATGATGAGAGTATGCCGGGTATTCTACGCGCGAGGACGGAGCGGAAAAATAAGCAAAATGTGCAAAGTCTTTTGCGCAGAGCGCAATAATGGCTACCAGCTGACGGTCACCTCAAAGCCCCCTTCCGGCGCATTGCCCAGCGAGACGCGCATCCCGTGCAACGCCGCGATACGCTTGACGATAGACAACCCCAGACCGCTGCCGGTGGCGTCCTGGCCCGGTGGACGATAAAAGCGCTCGCCGAGACGCGCCAGCGCATCGGTTGAGATGCCCGGGCCGTTGTCGCGCACGGTAAAGCTTTGGGTGTTCAGCGTCACGTCCACCACGCTGCCGCGCGGGCTGTAACGAACGGCGTTGTCCAGCAGGTTACGCGCCAGCAGGCTCAGCAGCAGCGGCTGTCCGTGACGCATCACCTCGGGCGCGTTGACGTTGAGCCGAATATCAATGCCCGCCTGCTGCGCCGGATGCCAGATATCCAGCACCGCGGATTGCAGCAAATCGGCCATCATCACGGGTTCGACGTCATCAAGATTATCCAGTGAATCCAGGCGCGACAGGGTGAGAAGCTGGTCCACCAGCCGGGAGGCGCGGTCGATGCCCGCATGCAGCTGCCCCAGCGCTTTAGACTGCGCCTCGGGATCGTCAAGGGAAAGCTGCGCCACGTCGGTTTGCACCTTCAGCGCGGCCAGCGGGCTGCGCAACTCATGGGCGGCATCCGAGGTGAAGCGGCGCTCGCGGGCCATCATCTCCTGCGTACGGGCGAAAAGATGGTTAAGCGCATCAAGCAGCGGGCGAACCTCCGTCGGCACGCCGTGGGTGGGCAGCGTATCGGTCGCATCCGGCGAGCGCGAGCGCAGGGTCCGCGCCAGATTTTTCAGCGGTTTCAGTTCCCGGCTCAGCAGAACAATCAGCAACAGCAGCATGACGGGCAGCGCCACCAGCCACGGCGTCAGCTGCGAGCTGACCACGTCCAGCGCCATATCCTGTCGGTACTCCCACTCCTGTCCAACCACCACGCGGTATTTCCCGTCCGGAGAAGTCAGCCACAGGAAACGCCATTCGTCGTTGTCATCCTGCAAACGACCGTCATCAAACCCGTCCCGGCGGTAGAGGTAAGGTATGTCGCGCCCGTTTTCGCCGTCGTTAAGCACCATGCTGCCGTCGGCGGTGAAGATTGCGAAGGCCAGCGCATCGTCGTCCAGATGGCCGTGTTTGGCTTTTTTCGGCACCTCGCGCATGCGTTCCGGGGCGCGGAGTTCGTCCACGTCCATCGTCAGCAGCCGTTTGGCAAACAGCATCTGCTGGGTATCGAACAGCTTATCGAGCTTGTCGGTCGTCTGGTGCCAGGCCACCACGCTTGCGGCAAACCAGGCCGCCAGGGACAGCAGCAAAAAGAGGAGCGTCAGGCGCAGCTTCAGGCTCAGGCGTTGGGTCAGTTTCATGCGTCACCCAGGGTATAACCGATGCCGTGCACGGTGCGGATAAAGTCGCTGCCGAGCTTGCGGCGTAAATGATGAACGTGGACTTCGACGGCGTTGCTGGAGACGTCATCATCCCAGTTGTAGAGCTTCTCTTCGATGGTCTTGCGCGGCAGAACGCGGCCCGCATTGCGCATCAGCAGCTCCAGCAGGGCGAACTCTTTGGGTTTGAGCACCAGCGTTTCGCCCTCCAGTGTGGCGACAAGGCTTGCCGGATCGAGCGTGACCTTGCCGTGACGCAGCTCGCTGCGCGCCTGACCGTGGCTGCGGCGAACCAGTGCTTCCAGGCGGGCCGCCACTTCAATCAGCGCGAACGGCTTACACAGGTAATCATCCGCCCCCAGGCGTAACCCTTCGACGCGCTGATTCAGCGCATCCCGCGCGGTCAGGATCAGCACCGGTTCGCTCTTACCGCTTTCGCGCCAGGCGCGCAGAATCTCAAGCCCGTCGATTTCCGGCAGCGTCAGGTCCAGCACCACGGCATCATACGGCGCGGTGTACAGGGCCGCCTGCCCGGTTTTCCCGTCGGTAAACCAGTCCACGTTAAAGCCCATTTTGCTTAAGCCTGCTTTGATGCCATCGCCGATGAGCTTGTCGTCTTCTACCAGTAAAATGCGCATATTTCCTCCTTGATGCCGTCAGTAAACCTTCTGTAAGCGCCTGCTGTACAGTAAAAATAAATAAATTTTCCCCTTAAGAAGTTGTTAAGGTTTACCCTGTTTAATGGATTGTGAAACGACATTAAAGGGAGAGATAAAGATGAAAAAATTCGCTGCAATTGCTGCCATCATGATGATGACCACGGCCCCTGTCTTTGCTGCACAGGGTGGCTTCTCTGGCCCATCTGCGACACAGAACCAGACGCATACCCAGCAGGGTGGCTTTGTCGATAACAACGCCAACCTCACCACCGCGGCAAAAGTGAAAGACCTGAAGGATGATGCCTGGGTGAAGCTGCGCGGGAACATTACCGAGCGCCTGTCCGATGACCGTTACACCTTCCGCGATGAGAGCGGCACGGTGGTGGTGGAGATCGACCACAAGCGCTGGAACGGCGTGACGGTGACGCCCCAGGATAAAGTCGAACTCCAGGGTAAAATCGATAAAGACTGGAACGAGTTTGAAATCGACGTGAAGCAGGTTATCAAGCTGAACAAATAACCCGGAAAGGGCCGCTTATGCGGCCCTTTTTCTTTGTGACTCAACTCGCCAGATGAGGTAGTATCTGCGGCAATATTGCCTGAAACCCATCGGTTTCTGAGTTGAGGAATCACACGTAATGAGCGATATGGCAGAGCGCCTCGCGCTACATGAATTCACGGAAAACGCCTACCTGAACTACTCCATGTACGTCATCATGGACAGGGCGTTGCCGTTTATCGGGGATGGCCTGAAGCCCGTTCAGCGCCGCATCGTCTATGCGATGTCCGAACTGGGGCTGAATGCTACCGCCAAGTTTAAGAAATCCGCCCGTACCGTCGGCGACGTGCTGGGTAAATACCATCCGCACGGCGACAGCGCCTGCTATGAAGCGATGGTGCTGATGGCCCAGCCGTTCTCTTATCGCTATCCGCTGGTGGATGGCCAGGGGAACTGGGGGGCGCCGGACGATCCGAAATCCTTTGCGGCAATGCGTTATACCGAATCCCGCCTGTCTAAATATGCCGAAGTGCTGTTGGGCGAGCTGGGGCAGGGGACGGTCGACTGGGTGCCAAACTTCGACGGTACGATGCAGGAGCCGAAAATGCTGCCTGCGCGTCTGCCGAACATCCTGCTGAACGGCACGACCGGTATCGCCGTCGGCATGGCGACGGACATTCCGCCGCACAACCTGCGTGAAGTGGCAAAAGCCGCCATCACCCTGATTGAGCAGCCGAAAACCTCGCTGGACGATCTGCTGGATATCGTGCAGGGGCCGGACTATCCGACCGAAGCCGAGATCATCACCTCGCGTGCGGAAATCCGCAAAATCTACCAGAACGGCCGCGGCTCCGTGCGCATGCGCGCGGTGTGGAATAAAGAGGATGGCGCCGTGGTGATCACCGCGCTGCCGCACCAGGTGTCCGGTGCGAAGGTGCTGGAGCAGATTGCCTCCCAGATGCGCAATAAAAAGCTGCCGATGGTGGACGACCTGCGCGACGAATCGGACCACGAAAACCCGACCCGTCTGGTGATCGTGCCGCGCTCTAACCGCGTGGACATGGAGCAGGTGATGAACCACCTGTTCGCCACTACCGATCTGGAAAAAAGCTACCGCATCAACCTGAACATGATTGGTCTGGACGGTCGTCCGGCGGTGAAAAACCTGCTGGAGATCCTCACCGAATGGCTGGCCTTCCGCCGCGATACGGTGCGCCGTCGTCTGAACCATCGTCTGGAAAAAGTGCTTAAGCGCCTGCATATCCTCGAAGGTTTGCTGGTGGCGTTCCTCAACATTGACGAAGTGATCGAGATCATTCGTACCGAGGACGAACCTAAGCCTGCCCTGATGTCGCGCTTTGGCATCAGCGAAACCCAGGCCGAAGCGATCCTCGAACTGAAATTGCGCCATCTCGCCAGACTGGAAGAGATGAAGATCCGCGGCGAGCAGAACGAGCTGGAAAAAGAGCGCGATCAGCTTCAGGCGATTCTGGCGTCCGAGCGCAAGATGAACACCCTGCTGAAGAAAGAGTTGCAGGCCGATGCCGACGCCTTTGGCGACGACCGTCGTTCTCCGTTGCACGAGCGCGAAGAAGCGAAGGCGATGAACGAGCACGACATGCTGCCGTCCGAGCCGGTGACCATCGTGCTTTCCCAGAGCGGCTGGGTGCGTAGCGCCAAAGGCCACGATATCGACGCGCCGGGTCTGAGCTACAAATCCGGTGACAGCTTCAAGGCGGCGGTGAAGGGCAAGAGTAACCAGCCGGTGGCGTTCATCGACTCTACGGGCCGCAGCTACGCCATCGACCCGATCACGCTGCCGTCCGCGCGCGGCCAGGGCGAACCGCTCACCGGCAAGCTGACGCTGCCGCCGGGCGCCACGGTTGAGCATATGCTGATGGAGGCCGACGATCAAAAACTGCTGATGGCGTCTGATGCGGGCTACGGCTTTATCTGTACCTTCAACGATCTGGTGTCGCGTAACCGTGCCGGTAAAGCGCTGATTAGCCTGCCGGATAACGCACACGTCATGCCGCCGCTGATCATCGAGAACGAAAGCGACATGCTGCTGGCGATCACCGCTGCCGGACGTATGCTGATGTTCCCGGTCAGCGATTTGCCGGAGCTGTCGAAAGGCAAGGGCAACAAGATCATCAGCATCCCGTCAGCGGAAGCGGCAAAAGGCGAAGATAGCCTCGCGCATCTCTTCCTGCTGCCGCCGCAGAGCACGCTGACCATTCATGTCGGCAAGCGTAAGATCAAACTGCGTCCGGAAGAGTTGCAGAAGGTGGTGGGTGAGCGTGGACGTCGCGGCTCACTGATGCGCGGCCTCCAGCGAATCGACCGCGTGGAGATCGACTCGCCGGCGCGCAGCAAAGCGGACGACAGCGAAGAGTAACCTGTTTCATCCCCCCTCTTTCCGGAGGGGGAATTACCATAAAATTTCCCGTAAAAACGTTGTTAATTCGTGCGTTGCGATTAACAATACGCGCTCGTAATAAAGTCCTTACCTGGCCACAGGTGAAGTATAATTGTCAGCTGTCAGGGCTTCAGAGGTCGCTATGCTATACATTGTTCGTCTCATTCTTACCGTTATTTATTGCATTCTGGTCTGTATTTTCGGATCGATTTATTGCCTGTTCAGCCCGCGTAACCCAAAGCATGTCGCGACGTTTGGCCACATGTTTGGTCGTCTTGCGCCGCTGTTTGGCCTCAAGGTTGAAAAGCGTCTGCCTGAAGGGGCGGAGAATTTCGGTAACGCCATCTATATCGCTAACCATCAGAACAACTACGATATGGTGACGGCCTCAAATATTGTTCTTCCGCCGACCGTAACCGTGGGTAAAAAAAGCCTGCTGTGGATCCCGTTTTTCGGCCAGCTGTACTGGCTCACCGGTAACTTGCTGATTGACCGCAACAACCGCGCCAAAGCGCATGGCACCATTGCAGAAGTGGTGGATCAGTTTAAAAAGCGCCGGATTTCCATCTGGATGTTCCCGGAAGGGACGCGCAGCCGTGGTCGCGGCCTGCTGCCGTTCAAGACCGGCGCGTTTCATGCTGCAATTGCGGCGGGCGTTCCAATTATTCCCGTGTGTGTTTCCAATACATCGAATAAGATTAATCTTAACCGTCTGAATAACGGACTGGTCATTGTCGAAATGCTGCCGCCGGTAGATACCTCAAAATACGGTAAAGACCAGGTGCGCGAGCTGGCCACGCACTGCCGCGAGCTGATGGCTCAGCATATTGCGCAGCTCGATAAAGAAGTTGCAGAGCGAGAAGCCGCCGGTAAGATTTAACCCGGTGTCGTGTAAGGGAAAACGAATTCCCGCGTTGTTAGTCGTTTCAGATGGAGCTTATATGTCACTCAGTCGGCGTCAGTTTATTCAGGCTTCGGGTATCGCCCTTTGTGCGGGTGCGATGCCGCGGACAGCCAGCGCCGCCGGGCAGCAACAGCCGCTGCCTATTCCGCCGTTGATTGAATCCCGTCGCGGGCAGCCGCTATTCCTCACGCTTCAGCGTAGCCACTGGTCCTTTACCCAGGGAACGCGCGCGCAGGTATGGGGGATTAACGGACGCTACCTCGGGCCGACCATTCGCGTGTGGAATGGCGATGACGTTAAGCTCATCTACAGTAACCGTACGACGGAAAATGTCGCGATGACCGTCAGTGGTTTGCAGGTGCCAGGGCCGCTGATTGGCGGCGCGGCACGCATGATGTCGCCGAATGCCGACTGGGCGCCCGTCCTCCCGATTCGTCAGAGCGCGGCGACATTGTGGTATCACGCCAACACCCCGAACCGCACCGCCCAGCAGGTCTACAACGGCCTGGCCGGAATGTGGCTGATTGAAGATGAGGTCAGCAAAACGCTGCCGATCCCGAATCACTACGGCGTCGATGATTTCCCGATCATTATTCAGGACAAGCGGCTGGATAACTTCGGCACGCCGGAGTACAGCGAGCCGGGCAGCGGTGGTTTTGTCGGCGATACGCTGTTGGTTAACGGCGCGCAAAGCCCGTATGTCGAAGTGTCTCGCGGCTGGGTGCGCTTGCGTCTGCTGAATGCCTCTAACTCGCGTCGCTATCAGTTGCAGATGAGCGACGGCCGCGCGCTGCACGTGATTTCAGGCGATCAGGGGTTATTACCTGCGCCGGTGTCGGTAAAACAGCTGGCGCTGGCGCCGGGCGAACGTCGTGAAATCCTCGTGGATATGACCAACGGGGATGAAGTGTCCGTGACCTGCGGCGAAGCGGCAAGCATTGTTGACCGTATTCGCGGCTTCTTTGAACCATCGAGCGTGCTGGTCTCCACGCTGGTGCTGACGCTGCGCCCGACCGGCCTGTTGCCGCTGGTGACCGACAGTCTGCCGATGCGCCTGCTGCCGCAGGAGATTGTGACCGGCCCGGCAGTACGCAGTCGCGATATCAGCCTTGGCGACGATCCGGGCATCAACGGCGCGCTGTGGGACGTAAACCGCATTGATATCACCGCCCAGCAGGGAACCTGGGAGCGCTGGACCGTCCGCTCGGAGATGCCGCAGTCGTTCCATATTGAAGGGGTGTCATTCCTGATCCGCAACGTCAACGGGGCGATGCCGTTCCCGGAAGACAGGGGCTGGAAAGATACCGTCTGGGTGGATGGCCAGGTCGAACTGCTCGTCTACTACGGCCAGCCTTCCTGGCCGCACTTCCCGTTCCTGTTTCACAGCCAGACGCTGGAGATGATGGACAGAGGATCGGTAGGGCAGATGCTGGTGAATCCGGCACCGTAAAACGAGTCGGGTGGCGGCTTCGCCTTACCCGACCTACAGGCCCGTAGGCTCGGTAAGCGTAGCGTCACCGGGCAATAAATACCCCTTCATTTCCCCCGGTAAACCAGCGTATAATCCCGCTCCTTTTGTCTATTTTTTCTTCGGAAGCATTATGAGCGCTATTTCCCTGATCCAGCCGGATCGCGACCTCTTCTCCTGGCCCCAGTACTGGGCAGCCTGCTTTGGACCGGCGCCGTTCCTGCCGATGTCCCGGGAAGAGATGGATCAACTGGGCTGGGACAGCTGCGATATCATTCTGGTGACGGGCGATGCGTATGTCGATCACCCGAGCTTTGGCATGGCGATCTGTGGCCGCATGCTTGAAGCCCAGGGCTTCCGCGTGGGGATCATCTCCCAGCCTGACTGGAACAGCAAAGACGACTTTATGCGTCTGGGCAAGCCTAACCTGTTCTTCGGCGTGACCGCGGGCAACATGGACTCGATGATCAACCGCTATACCGCCGACCGTAAGCTGCGCCATGACGACGCTTATACGGCTGACAACGTGGCGGGTAAACGTCCCGATCGCGCGACCCTCGTCTACACCCAGCGATGCAAAGAAGCATGGAAAGACGTGCCGGTGATCCTGGGCGGCATCGAGGCGAGCCTGCGCCGTACCGCACACTACGACTACTGGTCTGACACCGTACGCCGTTCGGTGCTGGTGGATTCAAAAGCCGACATGCTGATCTTCGGCAACGGCGAGCGTCCGCTGGTGGAAGTGGCGCATCGCCTGGCACAGGGTGAACCGGTCAGCGAGATCCGCGACGTGCGCAACACCGCGATCATGGTGAAAGAGGCGCTGCCGGGCTGGAGTGGGGTGGATTCCCGCATTATCGATATGCCGGGCAAAATCGACCCTATCCCGCATCCGTACGGTGACGATCTGCCGTGCGCGGATAACAAACCGGTTGAGCCGAAGAAAGCGGAAGCAAAGGCCGTGGTGGTGCAGCCGCCGCGTCCGAAGCCGTGGGAAAAAACCTATGTGCTGCTGCCGTCCTACGAAAAAGTAAAAAGCGATAAAGTACTCTACGCCCACGCGTCGCGTATCTTACACCATGAAACCAACCCCGGCTGCGCGCGAGCGCTGATGCAAAAGCACGGCGAGCGCTATATCTGGGTTAACCCGCCGGCGATCCCGCTCTCTACCGAAGAGATGGACAGCGTGTTTGCTCTGCCGTACAAGCGTGTACCGCACCCGTCATATGGCAACAGCCGCATTCCGGCGTACGAGATGATCCGTTTCTCAATCAACATCATGCGCGGCTGCTTCGGCGGATGCTCCTTTACTCTTGTTTTTATGTATTTAGAGTTAAACTCTACTTTTCTATTTTTAGAATTCAAGCTATTCATCGTAATTGAGAGATATCCTTTTAATGTTCAGCAAGCCTGTTAAAAGCACTTTATCTGAACCGCGTTTTGCCTAAATCCTGCTCAATATATACTCTCCCTGAGTTCTGAAATCCTCAAATTCCCCAATCTTAAAGCATTGATACATAGATGATGTCAGATAATGCGCAATCATCTCACCGCCAATATGGATCCGTTCCGGGTGTGAGTATGTCGCCTGTATAGCCCTTTGTTCATTCATCATTACAGGAATTGTCTGCAACAAATCCCCATCCAGGATTTGGCACTCAGGTTTTACTCCTGTTCCGTATTGTAATTGCTCTGATTCGAAATCATGGACTGAGCGATAGGCGAACGAAACGATATTTCCTGTTTCCTCGCAAATTGCGAACTGATAAACACTGGTTGTCACCGTTGAAGAAGAGGGAATTGCATGGTCATGCTTGTATTGTTTCCACAGCCTCCTTAGACAGGCCGATGTATGATAATTGAGATTTTGTATACCTGATACGACCATTCTGGTTGATGCTTCAAGCAACCAGGTGTTAGAAAATCCACCTGCCCCCGTACCTGCTATGATGGTTCTTAGCTGGGGGATGTAACCTGCTTTGGAAACAAAAGATAACGGCTCCCCATTATCGGTGACGGCAAGGGTATCTGTTACAATCAGTGCTTGTGCTTCGTCTGTATAAAATATCAGTGATGACATATTTTCCTCATCCAGAAAAGACATTACATGAATCACAGAACAGGTCACTACAACCACGTGAAAGGGAGTCAGACCATTTTCCAGAGGTAAATATATTCTTGTGTTTGGACGCGTTGCGGTTCTCTGTAAAAAATATATAGCACAAACAAAAGTCCCCGCAGGGATAAATATAGTTATATGCGCTTTTTCTGCTGGCTTTTACAATTGAAAGTGACAGGTAAACGAAATGTGTTACAGGTTTCTTTTGCTTTTCGTTGGGTTCTGTATATGCGAATTTACCCTGTGTGTTATTTTTGCAATGGACTCAGGCTGTATTCAATCAATTAAGGTTTACTTCTGGCATTAAGATGTATCCGTTGCCTGTTTTTTAAGGGCACGGTTTGTGCCGGGAAATGAAAATCACATCTTAAGTTCTTCACTCAAAGGATTTGTGATGTTTATCACGTATGGTCCGGGTAACGTGTTGAGGTCAATGTATTGCATCGTGATGGTGTCGTTACATCTTTTACTTTCCTCCTGATTTGCATATTCACTCCCGGCAACCTGGTTGTTTGTTTTTTCTTCTTCCGGATTTATAGTGTAGGCATGAGGTGGCGTTTCAGGGCGACAGACTGTGAGGATAATCACTAACATTCATGCGCGTTATGGGCGTGTCAGCAAACTGGATGCAACAGAGCCGAAACTGAAATTTGAACCCGGATTTCTGTATGCTGAAATACCTTATATTAGCGGCATCCAGAATCGAAAACTGAGCCGATATGTACACTTTTATCTTATGGATAAAGCTATCCTGCAGGCCAGGGATTTAAAGCCTTTAGCCCGGGCATTTTTACGCTGGATAAGGTGGCTGGAGGATAACGGACTTGACCCTTTCACCCCGGGAACGTTGAAATACCAAAGCCCTACATATGGCTTCAGGGAGTATCTTCTGGGGGCCGTAAGGCAGGGGCGCATCGCCTCATCCACCGCGGCGGTGTACATCAGCGTTATCCGACGGTTTTACGTATTTCTGGGCAAGTGTGGTGAGCTGGCTGCCAGCTCATTTTTTACGTTGGTCGAAAAAGTCGTTGACGGGCGACGCAAGGTGATAAGTTCGGATCTTGCCATCAGGATAACCAGCACAACAAAAAGGACAATCAACCCACTGAATGATGCAGAGGTTCATATCCTGGATGAGGCACTGAAATCTGAGTCCGGGTTGTTCAGTTTAATGATTGTGCTGATGAAAAATTGTGGGTTACGGCTGGATGAAATGCTGACCCTGCCGTCGTCACTCTTTACTGAAGAGTACCTTGCCAGTGTCCCTGTATCTGAGTTGACCATCAGGGGGCTTCATATTGGTCCGAGATGCGGAGTTCATACGAAGTTTGGGATGACGCGAGAACTCTTCATCACCAGACGATTGTACGAGCAGGTTCTGGATTATCTGGCGGATGAGGAGTATGAAAAGAAGATCCAAAAATGGCGTGCACGACAGGGTGGGGAAGGGCGGCACGAGCCTTTATTTTTAATGGCAAACGGGAAACGGATGTCTGAAAAAGCCTTTTACTCCCGCTGGTACAGTTTTCGCCATCGCCTGGCCCGGTCTGCTCCGGGAAATGTGTTCAGACATAAACCCCATGATTTGCGGGCAACGTTTGCGACCCATTTTTTACGCTCGGCACTGAGTTGCTATCCCGATCAGGCCGCAAATGCGCTGGGTACAGTAAAATACTGGATGGGCCATAAAAGCGAAAATACGACGATGAAATACATCGTCTTTCTTCAGCAAAACCAGATTTCTGATGCAGTCGCCGGGGTCATGGACGCATTGATTGACGGTGCTGCAGGTCGCGATGGAGCCATATATGAGCCGGAGTGAAACGCAGATAACGTGGATGGCCGAAAATGTGCTGTCATGGGAGACGGTCAGCGGACACATCACTCAGCGGGATCTGAACCGATATTATTTACTTGACGTTTATCTTCAGGCTCATTTTTCAGATTATGTGTTGCTCCCCGGATGGTTTAGTGAACATTCGCATCTTGCCCGCCCTGAAAAACGCGATTTTATTGCCTCTCTGAAACGATTTCTTCTGTCTTACCGTCCCGCCGGAAGGTTAACCATTTTCCGTTATCTCAATATGTTTTTTATATGGCAGTCAGTCAATCAGTATGACTATGGCACGGCTGAAGGCGTTGAAATGTATATTAAACATCTCATGAACGATATTCGTCGGCGAAAAATTTCAGTCAGGATGGCAAGACACTACTTGTCCGTGGTCAACCGGTTTTTGCTTACGGGCGGGCAGATTCAGAGGCGGTATGAATATGAATTCTTACCGAAAGGAACGTATCAGCAGCAGGGAAGGGATAGCTATACCAGGAATGAACTTTCCGAGATCCTGAGGCAGTTGTCATCCATGAATGAGTTCCTTGCGGGATGTATCCGGGAGCATATCGCTAAATCGGAAAAAGGGGTGCGGCATTTCTCACCGTCTTTGCTGGCACCTGTTTATGAAGCGTATTTCCGGTATCCGGGAGAGAACGGGGTCAGCAGGGCAGAGATCATCATCAGGGACGTTCTGGAAAATTACTTTCTTACTTCTTTTTTTCTGTTCTGTTACCACACATGGGGAAACACCTCTCAGGTTCTGGGTCTGACGCGGGATGATATACATCTGGATGAAAAGGGTATCAGCACTGATTATGTTTATAAGGGGAGAGCGAATAAGTATATACGTCTGACGATAGGTAAATCGGAGTATGTGACCAAACGTGCGGGCTATTACTGGTTTCTGTCTTTTATCAGGCTCAGGGACGACATCGTTAACTATCTGGTTTCCGCAGATAACTTCCCTCCGGTACAGGCGCTGTTTCTGAGTGAGCCGCAGGTGAAATTCCGTAAGCTTTATTCTCTTAATCCCAGTCATCTGACTAAATTTTCTAACTCTGAGGGGGCGTGGGCCACGATGCGGCAGCTTAATCCCTCGCTTCCATCAATTACCGTTTCTGGCTTGCGCAAAACGTCTGAGCAGTATACGGACAGAACATTAAAGAATGGTCTGATTACGGCGGAAAAAGCACAGCATAACTGGGGCACTTACAGGCGGAATTATGCTGCAGGTAACCCACAGGGGGCGAAGGAAAACTTCAGTGCTGCACTTGATACGCTTATGAATCAGGGGATTGCGACACGTGCGTTATCCGAGCGGGTAAAAGTTGCTGATGAGCTGGGGATCGATCTGCGTGGAAGCGATGAGGGTGTGGATCTTTTATTGAATGGCCTGGGATGTCGATCGCAGGAGCCGCCTACAGATATTGAATTGCGCTTTATAAAAAAGCAAAAACGATTTGGCCGGACACCAAAGGCTTGTGCGGATTTTTCTCATTGTGTCGAATGTTCAAAAAGTTGCGTTGTGGAAACGCTGGAGTCTGTATGGCTCCTGCTGTCATTCAGGCATGCTATCGAGTATGGAAAACCGTTGTACATCGGTTCGGTCAATGCTGTGGAGCGTTATGAAACGTTACTCCTGAAGATTGATTTACGGCTTGGGCTGGTAGATGAGGCGATCCTGAAAAAAGCGCGCGTTAAACTTCAGCGAGAAGGTGTGGCTCCGGTATGGCAGATTTGAAGAAAAAAGAGGTAAGCCGTAGTCGAATGGCGGAGTTTCCTGCCGGAACGCCGCTTCGTTCAGGGGATGAGTTTCCGACTGAGGATATCATCTGTGAGGCACTAGAAAACAAAAGCTTTGAACGTCTGAATAACTGCCTGGTTATCGCCAGCTCAGATGAACATGATATGCGTTTTATCAATGAGGAGACGCTGAATATTTATTTCAGGGATGATGTCTGGACCAATCGCTATGTCAGAACCCATATTGGTGAAACGTTAAGAACCGTTAATTTTTCAGGCATACGGGATCCTGAACTGCGTCTTGAAGCCAAAATCATCTCAGCCAGCCTGCTCTGGATTGTCGGCAGGACCGCGAAGACGCAGTCCCTGATCCGGAAATGTGCAAACATTGTGGCGGGAGCCCGTATTATTGAGTCTATGGGGTATCGCAGTCTGTTTCAGCTTCGTTTTCCGCTTGTCCGGAATGCTTTCATTGTAAAGATGAAGGAGGAGGATGAGCACGGCAGGAAGCGTTCTGAAAGAACATTACGTAATTACTTTATGGACCTGGCGGATATCTCGCTGACAGGTCATACCCGTCTTCGAAAATACGGTTACTTTCCTGATATTAGCTTCGACAGTTACAACAGTGTGGATGATTCAAACCAGACATATTGTATGCCTTTCAGTCTTATGATGTCTGTCTGGGAAGGGCTGATTACTGAACTGGATGCTGAAATCAGTGATTTCGATTTTGACGGGTTTTCCCGGCTGTGCGCTATCATAAACGGTTTTTATGATTCGCCTTACTATACGTCGATGCTGGAAGCCCGTAAAAGAGGGACAGCAAAAAGCATACCGGATTACCGGGCCGCGTATTACTACAATATTGTTGCCGGGGAAATTCGGGCGCTTTTCGCGACACTTGGCCCCGGGATGCAGGGCTGGTTCTCGGTACATAAAAATAAGCGCTGGAGATCTGATTTTATTGGCGTTGATCACATAAAGCTGAACACCTGGCATTTTGAGCTGACGTTAAAAGTCATGAATGTGATACAGGCCATGTCGGGGATGAGACACAGCGAAGTGCTTGGCGTGATGCACGGTTCACTGATTTATGATGGTGATATCCTGGGACTTCGTTCGGTGTTGCATAAGTTCGCCCCGGAAGGTGGAAGTCACGAAGACTGGGTTGTTTGTCGCTATGTGGAAAAGCCTTTTCAGCATTTACGCAGAATTAATCAAATCATGACAGGCCTGGACGGGAAGACGCTGGACAATGTTCCATTGTCTTTAAATATCAGGTCGTGGTTCTCGGAGCAAAAACTCTCTTTTATGGGGACGCAGCGCCAGACTGAGTGGGCAAAGAAATTTGTGAAAAGACACCATCTGTTCATCCGACGTGACCATATTGATGAGTTCAGGCTTTTAAATCCAAACATACGTGATGATGAACGCGTTGCGATGGAGATTCGGGAGGGGGCTTTCTGGCCATTGCGAACCCATCAGTTTCGCCGTTCACTTGCTGTACACCTCAGGCGTCTTGATCTGATTTCTACTAATGATCTTATCCGGCAGTTTAAGCACTTAATCAGAGGCATGACGGAGTGGTATATGTCCGGTGCACTCAACGCTTCGCATTTTAGCCGGGCGATCCCTCAGGCATTCGCTGCCGAGATTGAGAGGGTTGATACCGAACTCTCAGCTTCCAGGGCTGTTTCTTATCAGCATGAAGGCCTGCTTTATGGCGAAGGCGGGAAGTTACTGATGTCCCAGAGAGGTGGGCACTTACATCAGATGACGTTTCCTACACTGAAAAAAGCGATGAGCATGGCTAAACGAGGCGGGCAAAAACTGGTATCTCTTGGAAACGGTTTTTATTGCATGAATGGCCATGACTGCGAGTTTAAGGCGGTTGTTCAGTCAGCGTCCTGCAATCCGGGATGTGAGAACATGCTGGCCGGAGCTGATTCTGTTCCCGTGTGGAAACGCAGGATGGCTCATTATGACAACCTTCTGGAGATTGCCGTGCGAAATAATGCTCCTCAGGCTGACAGGGATTTTCTGATGCTTGAGAGAGATTTTTATGCAGATGCTGTCCGTTTTTTTGAAAAGGATGAATAGAGCATGACGAACGAACAGTCGGGGGTTAAAAAAACACAGGCAAGAGCAGAGCAGGCCCTGAGGGAACTGATGTTATCAGGGGAGCGTATCAGCCAGTATGCTGTGGAAAAACGAGCGGGGCTGGCAAACGGCACCCTGAATTATAACTGTCCTGAGTACAGGCAGGTCAGGGAGGCTATCCGCAGTCTGAAAAAAACGTGCCAGGGCACCGCGCCGGTTGATGAGCAGGGCATTGAGCAGCAGATCAAGCTGAAAGAAAAGTATCGCCGTCAGAGAAATGAGCTGAGGGAAGAAATCAAAAAGATGATGGCTGAAAATGTAGAGCTGTTACATAACCTTATACTTTTACAGCAGTATGTCAGGGAGCTTGAACGCAACACCGGGAGGGAGAAAGGGGACGTCATTCCGTTCTCGGGTGGTGTCAGGGACTGAGGCTATACTGAACGGAAGGACGCGAGGTGAATCGCCACAGGTTTAACAGACACCTCAGAGTCATTTAAGATGACTTAAAGAGAGGTGCCCATGAGCGGTAAGCGTTATCCTGAAGAGTTTAAAATTGAAGCAGTCAAACAGGTTGTTGATCGCGGTTATTCTGTTGCCAGCGTTGCAACGCGTCTCGATATCACCACCCACAGCCTTTACGCCTGGATAAAGAACTACGGTCCGGATTCTTCCACTAATAAAGAACAGTCAGATGCTCAGGCCGAGATCCGCCGTCTTCAGAAAGAGCTGAAGCGGGTTACCGACGAACGGGACATATTAAAAAAAGCCGCGGCGTACTTCGCAAAGCTGTCCGACTGAGGTACGCCTTTATTCGTGACAACACCTATTGCTGGCCTGTTCGCCTGCTCTGTCGGGTGCTGGATGAACATCCCAGTGGTTTTTACGCCTGGCTTCAGCAGCCGCATTCACAACGCCATCAGGCAGACCTGAGACTGACAGGACAGATTAAACAGTTCTGGCTGGAATCGGGATGCGTCTATGGTTATCGCAAAATCCATCTGGATCTGCGGGACAGCGGGCAACAGTGCGGAGTGAACAGAGTCTGGCGACTGATGAAACGTGTCGGGATAAAGGCTCAGGTCGGATACCGGAGCCCGAGGGCATGTAAAGGCGAGGCCAGTATCGTGTCGCCCAACAAGCTCCAGCGACAGTTCAATCCGGATGCTCCGGATGAGCGTTGGGTAATCACAGCGTGGTTTCCTCAAACCCTCGCTGTGAATTAACTGAAATACTTCATTGAAGCTGTAACCAAACAGTTAACTGAAAGAATGAGCCCGCAGAGCATTGCACAGCGATGACACCATTTGTTGAGCTTCACCGTTTTCGCATACAACCGTCCGGAATTTGGAAAAGCACTGTCTTTTTGTACTGACCGATCATGATTAAGTGACACCTCTTCGAAAAAGAGAGCGCGATGAGCGATTAATATATGGCTCGAAAGACAATTATGTTGGGCTTTTATGACCGCTGTCAGAGGTATTATCTTACCCGGACGGCAACAGGGTCGGAATGTCATCAGCGGCACTGTAACAAGCTATCCGCCATCTTAAATATCTGCAGGTCCTTGCACCGAGTATGCACACCAACCGACAGAGTGATTTGACCCAAACTGGTGGATATTTTGCAAAACTATTAGCCTCTTATGACCGGTCTGCAGCCTGATATTGAGGAATTAGTGCGCTTTCATGGAATGCCTGCCGGGATCGCAAGTACGAACCCCCGGTACTGTTACACTGAATGTGCTCAGTCCTGTATCAGATTGTATTTTTCAGCAACTCAAGAACAACCCTTATTTTATCATTGTCACGTTTGTAGTACGTCCAGGGACCGATGCGCTGAGAAGTAACAAGTTGTGCCCGTTGAAGAGCTGAGAGGTAAAGAGAAACGGTAGACTGTGAGAGCCCGACCTTTTCCTGAATGATACTGACACACACACCGAACTCGTCCGCATCAGCATAAGGCTGATGGAAGTGTATTTTCGGTTCCTTGAGCATATGCAGAATTTTTCTTCTAACAGGGTTTCCCAGCGCCTTAATCACGTCATTCAAATCAATATCAGGCATAAACTCTGTCACTTGTCGCATTGAGGAATTGCAATGTTACGATACTTCTCTACGTTAAGCATCAGCTTTTGAAAAGCTGATGCTCATAAGAATGGTTAGCCAAAGGCGGGATAATCTGTGTAGCCTTTTGCCGTTCCACCATACATGGTTGTTGGATCGACCGGATTCAGTGGCCATTCATGATAAAGGCGCTGCGGTAAATCCGGATTAGCTATGAACGGGCGGCCAAATCCGATAATGTCTCCCCAGCCAGCACCGATAATCCGTTCGGCTTTTTCTTGCGTATATCGCCCGGCATACATAATTACACCGCTGAATAACTTACGGACTTCAGCTCTGAATGCTTCAGGCAATTCGGGAGCATCATCCCAGTCGGCTTCAGCAAGAGAAATATAGGCTATTCCGATTTCTTCAAGAATTTTAACGGCTTCGGTATAGGTTTCATGGGGATCATCTTCCACCAGGCCAAGATAGACCCTTACTTCATCCGTGGTCTGAAAGAGCGGAGCAAAACGGACTCCCACACGGTCTTTACCGACCACATCAGCGACAGCCTGCGTCACTTCGCGCAGAAACCGCAGCCGGTTATGTAATGAGCCACCATATTCATCCTCTCTTTTGTTGCTATGGGATGACATGAACTGGTTAACCAGGTATCCATTTGCACAGTGAATTTCCACACCGTCAAAACCGGCATCAAGGGCGTTCTGAGCTGCCCCGGCGTACATCCTGACAATCTCACTAATTTCCTCTTTTTCCAGTGCGCGGGGGCAGGAAGCGGTAGCCAGCGCACCCTCTCCCGGCCCGGTTTCGATGAATACCTTAACGTTTTCCCCTGCCGGTATCGCCGACGGAGCGACAGGCGAGGCGTTACATGGCTGCAGGGAGTTATGGGATACTCTTCCGACATGCCAGAGCTGGGCAAAAATGATGCCTTCTTTTTCATGCACTGCCCGCGTCACTTTCTTCCAGCCTTCCACTTGCCGTGAGCTGTAGATCCCCGGGGTCCACGCATAACCCTGCCCACGAGGTTCGATTTGTGTTCCTTCGGTCACCATAAACCCGGCACTGCTGCGCTGTGCGTAATATTCAGCCATCAGTTCGTTCGGAATATCACCCGGTTGTGAGCTCCGTGAGCGGGTTAAAGGCGGAAGTACAACACGATTCTTCAGGGTGTAGGGACCTAGTCTGGTGGGAGAGAACAGGTTTTTCGTCTTCATTACATATCCTGATATAGCGAATTTTCAATATCACTGAAACGCCATGTCTCAGCATTTACGACCTGGCATGTCGTCGTTCGGCCGATGTAGCCGCAGAACCACGACACTTTATTCCACATATTGAGATTTACCAATATCTAGATTTATAAAAATTATGATCGGATGAGCGGAACGGGGGGGTTGCCTGATGGCTCACAGAATCGGCATCATGAACCTAAATGGTTCTGATAATGTTATCGGAGATCCTGAACGGGAACGGTATGCGTCACGATTTTAATGACTATGTTGCATTCATGGCAGTAGCACAGGAGTGCAGTTTTTCACGGGCTGCTGTCCGCCTCGGGATCTCGGCATCCACGCTTTCACACACGATACGTCGTCTCGAGGAGCGCGTTGGCATGCCGTTACTTATGCGTACAACCAGGCGGGTGGCTGTCACCGAAGCCGGTAAACAATTATTACTGACGCTTGAACCCGGTCTTGCGCGCATTGAAGCGGGCGTGACAGCTCTTCAGAGACTGCGCCATACACCGGCTGGGCTGGTCAGACTTACGGTATCAGATCACATGATTCATGAATGTCTCTGGCCACGATTGTCACCGTTACTAAAAAAATATTCGGATATCAAGGTGGAAATGTCGCAGCAGAACGGTTTTGTCGACATTGTTGAGGGCAATTTTGATGCCGGAGTCCGAATTGGTGATGACATATTAAAGGATATGGTGGCCGTCCGAATCGCACCGGACATACGGTTTGTCGTCATTGGATCGTCCACCTATCTTGCAGAAAGAGGTCTGCCGCTACATCCCTCTCAGCTGGAAAAACATGACTGCATCAATATACGTCTGTCACCCACAGGCCCGCTGTATGGCTGGGAATTTGTCAGGCAGGGGGAGATTGTGAAAAAAGTGGACGGGCAGCTTACTTTTTCAAGCATTTATCCAATGCTTCAGGCAGTAAAAGATGGCTACGGCCTGGCCTACCTGCCGGAGTCTTCTGCCCTGGCGGGGATTGAGGCGGGACACTATTGTCGGGTGCTTGAGGACTGGTCAGAGGCTTTTCCCGCCGACATGATAATTCCAATAATGTCCATTACAGGCTCCGGTAAAGATAATACCGACACCTTACATGAGAAAGGCAAAAGCAATATAACCTGCTGTGCTCCGGATTTTAAGAATGAGCGGTTTACGTAGCAGGATGAGCAGTTCGAACCAGAAATTTCGTTACTATTGCTAAAGTAAAACCTGATGACCTCTAATCGTAACGGAGACCAATATGACTTCACAACTGAACTGGCAGGCCCCGGCTATCAATCGCAAAAAAGTAGGTGACATGACTGTGACCATGCTGAGTGATGGCTATCTGGACGTATCTTTTGAGCTGCTGTCTGGTATTGACGGCTCACGTGCCGAGGATTTACTGCAGAAGCGCGGTGTGCCAGCAGTACCCCGTATTAATATCAACGTCTACGTTATCCAGACGCCTGAGCGAACCATCCTGATTGACAGTGGTGCCGGAGGTATCAATGGCTGGGGCGGTCGGCTTCAGGTAGCCCTGGCCGCGGCAGGCATTGACCCGCTTCAGATTGATACCCTTCTCCTGACTCACGCGCATCCTGACCATATCGGCGGGCTTGCAGGCCCCCTGCAGACTCCCGTTTTCCGCAATGTTCAGCAGTTGTTTGTGCATGAGAAAGAACTCGCTTTCTGGCGTGATGAAACCATTTCCGCTGGCGCGCCTGACGCATTCAAGCCGTTCTTTGAAGTAGCAAGGAACGCCTTCAGCGCTTATGACGACAAACTGGTGCCATTCCGCGAGGAAGCGATTTTACCAGGTATTCAGACTGTACCGCTGTTCGGCCATACACCAGGACATACCGGTTATCTGCTGGGTGATGAAAAAGAGTCGCTGCTCATCTGGGGTGATATTGTTCACTTCCCGCACATTCAGGTTGCTCAGCCTGACGTTACTATCGCGTTCGACAGCGATCCTGCGGCGGCGGCGGCCATCCGTAGCAAAGTGCTTGACCGCGCAGCGAGCGATAACCTGGCTGTCAGTGGTATGCACTTCAACCTGCCTACTACCGGTAAGGTTATCCGTGAAGGTAACAGCTTCGCACTGAATTACGACCTGTGGTCACCCGCAGTCTGATCACCTTCCTTCCCGGTGCACACAATAGTGACCGGGAAGATCCCCTTTCATATCGCCCGACAAGAACCCACCTGCAATACTATGAATATCACTGCCTCACAAAAAAATGGCTCATTACTCTTGCGCCCTGGCTTTTTGTATTCCTCTGGAGTCAGGGTTTGTCGCAGCCAAATTTACCGTGCAGTACAGCGCGCCGTTTCATCTTTTATTCCTGCGTGGCGCATTTTCCTGTCTGGTCCTTCTGCTGCTTACACTGGGGTTCAGGGCCCGTTTTCCGTCCGGCAGAGGAATGGTTCGCAACCTGATTGTCGGACTTTTCCTGCAGAGCTTCTTTCTGGGCGGATGCTTTTATGCCATCCATCGTGGCATGCCGTCAGGCATTGTGGCGCTCATCACCGGCCTGCAGCCGGTACTGACTGCAATACTGGTTTCACTCATGCACCGTCAGTCCCTGCATCCCCGGAAATGGCTGGGTATTGCGATTGGCTTTGCGGGCGTTTTCCTGGTGCTCTCGCCAGGCCAGCATAGTTTTGCACTGGATCCTGTGGCTTTTGGGTCGGTCATGCTGGGGTTATTTGGCGTAACGATCGGAGCGCTTTATCAGCGCCGTGCTCAGGGAGATGGACATATCTTTGCGAACACGTTTTTACAGTACGTCACTTTGACAATATCGATGGGTGCAATTAGCCTGATGTTCGAATCTGCTCCGACGCAGTGGAGCTTATCATTTGCGCTGGGTCTGGGCTGGCTGGTTATTGGCGTATCGGTTCTGGCGATTATGTTGCTGATTTTTATGATACGAAGCGGTGAAGCAACCAAAGTCGCTACTTACTTTTACCTGGTTCCCATTCTCACGGCAGCTGAAGCGTGGTTGCTGTTTGGAGAGGCCATTACATTGCCCATGCTTGTGGGTATGGCAATAACTATAATCGGCCTGATTTTTGTCATCCGGGAATAGACAACCGCACGCGTCGCTGTATGCTTTTGTATATGGCGACGTATAATAGCGGTCAAAGTCAAATTCCGGATGAATATGCAAACAGTCAGCTTTTCCGATTCTCCCGTTGATGATCTCCTCGCTGAGCTTCTTACCCTGGCACGCTCCCGTTTTCCACTTCCCTGCGATTGCCTTCGCGCAGAACAGACGCATCAGGTAAAGAAGTTCGAGGTGGAAGGTGCGACCCTTTCCTTCCCGCTGGAAGGAGAATTCCGGTATCGTGAAAATGAGAAATGGCACCGGGTGATCCCGGGCGAGATTATGGTCGTCCCGAATGCCCGTAGCATCGATATAGAATATGCCCCTTCAGAACAAAGTGGTGAGTTTGTTGCCCTGAGCGTGGTGCTCGCGGAGGAACAGCTTGAAGCAGCCAGGCTGTTACTTGCCGCACCACCACCACAGGACACCGGCAGCATCGCAGCCATTTCCGTATCAGCTCTTCTTTCACCCCTTAACCGCTGGACAGCCGCAATGCGGGAAGGGAAGCGTCCGCTTTCCCTGCACGCCATGGTTGAAGTGGTGCTCTGGCTTTATGGCATGGGATACCATGCTTTGCTGCGAGCCCGGCAGCCAAGTCTGGCCATGAAAATCCGTCAGATGGTAGCGGACAAACCGGCTCATCCCTGGAGTGCTGCTGAAATTGAAGATCTGACGGGACTCAGTGGCCCCACGCTTCGGCGCCACCTGGCCAGTGAGTCAACCAGCTTACGCTCAGTTATCGCCGATGCACGTATCGCGGAGGCTCTCCGCCTGCTGATGACATCGACGCTGCCGGTAAAAACGGTCGCGGGGCGGGTGGGTTACAATTCACTATCGAGCTTCAGCAAGCAGTTTTCTGAACGCTATGGAATCGAACCTTCAGGGTTCCGCTGACTTCAGTTCGTTCAAGGTACACATTGCGTCCCTCGCACTTCAGTAACTTGCGTGGATCTTTCGAATATAACGGAAGATATTGGCCGGCATTGCGTGTAACCGGTTCAGGAGTTCTCATCGTGACGGGAGAGCTAAATCGGTACGGCTGTTGTTCTCAGCTATAAGAACAACTGAGTATCTGACCAGCTGTCTGGTGCTGGCAGCAGCATGCAGTGCAATCGGTCAGGCTCAAAGGAACTGACCTGATGTCAGGTTATAATTTCGGACACATCATAACCCCAGAAGGAGACAACTGTGGTTCATGTTTTCATTATCGGTGGTGCAGGCAAAATCGGCCAGCGTCTGTGCAGGATCCTTTCAGGTAGGGGGCATGCTGTTCGTGCCCTCTACCGTAAGCCAGAGCAGCAGGCATTGCTAGGCGAGCTGGGTGCTGAGCCCGTCAGTGGGAGCCTGACAGAGCTGGATGCAGCTGCGCTGGCGATGCACTTTGCAGGTAGTGATACAGTGGTGTTTACTGCCGGTGCCGGCGGTAAGGGGGGACAGGAGATGACCAATGCGGTCGACGGCGAAGGGCTGAAAAAGTCGGTAGCTGCCGCCCTCAGTGCCGGTGTGTCTCGCTTTCTGCTCGTTTCTGCATTCCCGGAGTCCGCACGGGGAGAAACCACTTCTGAATCATTCGAAAATTATATGCGTGTTAAAAAAATGGCCGATGTGGAACTAGCACAAAGCGAGCTTGACTGGGTGATCCTGCGCCCCGGCGCGCTGCAGGATAAGACTGGTACGGGTTATGTACGTGCCGGCCTGGCCATCCCGTATGGTAACGTGCCCCGTGATGACGTGGCGGCTACGCTGGCTGAACTCATTGAGCAACCTGCCGTCAGCCGCGTCATCATTGAGCTGACGTCTGGCGATGCTCCTGTCCGTGAAGCCATACAGAAGCTGGCGGGCCGATAAAAGGCAGCGCACGTACCAGCAGGCTGCAGGCCCCCAGGCGTTTACAATAAACTTTCCAGCCAGTCGGTAAACGCCCGTACTTTTCGGGAGAGATGGCGGTGCGGATACAGAAGTTACAGTTTGCGATTCGGGGACGTATTATCTGGCAGAACCTCTACCAACAGCCCGCGATCGAGATAAGGCTGCAAAAAAATATTCATGCCCTGTAGTATTCCCAGCCCCGCCAGGCCTGCTGCAATGTAGGCTTCTGAGTTATCCACGACAAGCCTGCCTGGAAGTTCAATTTCGGTGGAGCCCTCTGACGTCCCGAATGTCCAGGGCATAACTTGTCTGTTGCTGCTGTTAATCCAGTTGACGGCCTGATGCTGCTGCAACTCGTCCATTGTTTCCGGGGTGCCGTGTTGATCAAGATACGCAGGACTGGCGCAGGTCGTCATTTTAACGGTTCCCACCTCCTTTGCGATATAGTCGCCATCGTCCAGCTCCCCCACCCTCAGTATGCAGTCCAGGCCATCATGCAGCATATTCCGTCGGCGGTCTGAGCTGCTCAGGATAATTTCAATTCCGGGATGCTGGCGATAAAAATCAGGCAGGTTGGGTATAACAAGTAAAGCCGCAAACGCGACAGGCATATCTATGAGCGAATAGCGGGCGTCAAAATGATAGCGACAGGAAAGTTCTGCCATATTAAACATAACAACCCTTGGGCGCACCGCCGCAGGCGCCCTCAGCACGTTTCTGCGGCCTCCCGCCTGTTTCCGGCACCTTTCAAACGCCCCTGATGATTTCTGCGCGTCTGCATGGCTATGCAGTGAGATCTGCTCTCCACCGATTAGTGCATGCAGATTTTGGAAACGTCCAATTCTGGCACGAAGCGGTCACCCCGGCGGGGTGCAGTCCGCTGTCAGCGAAAACGGACATTGAGCCAATCAAATAATCTGTGCCAGAATTTGTCATTGAGGCTAGTACTTTCGAGTAGATCTATTTCCCGCCCGTACTCTTAAACTCATCTATCTCATCCTTCTACGACTTATTACCGGGAATATAAAACCCCGCCGAAGCGGGTTTGGTAATTTGAGTTTTTCTCAGGCGGCCATCTTTCTGCATTGTTCGGCGCAGTGATGACAAGCGCTTGAGCAATCCTGACAATGGTCATGTTCATGCTTTCCACACTCGTCACCGCACTTCTGACAAACATCAGCGCAAAGACGGCAAAGATCCTGGGCAGACCCGCTATTTAGTGTCATGAATTGAGCTGCAAGACGGCAGATATTTGCACACTGCATATCCAGTTTTATGCACTCGCGCATCATCTCCAGATTCTCTTCGTCGAGACACGAAGCCGCACAGTTATCACATGCCGTTGCACATAGATAACAGGCTTCGATGCATTTTTTGTATTCGTCTAACATAATTTCTCCTTAGCTAAGGTTACGTATTAAGCATGGAAGAGATAACTGATTATTCAAATTTTGAATTAGTTAATTACCTTTTCAGCATTTCATATCATTGATTCAAAGTGCATCTCTAGGGTTACCTAATTCACCTATGTCTACTTCTGGCACAATGCAGAAATGAGATAGATTTACTTTATCCGCTTCTCGCTCAAAGCTGTCCGTAATCCCTTGCCTGCTTAAAAAAACCGGATTAACGTGTGATGTTTTTACGTTTTCCAGGCAGCCTTCATCGGTAAGTACCTGTCTTACAGACTTCAATGCACTTAGTTAAGAAACATCCTAATCGTCCTTTCGCCGATCGCGAGATCTGTTATGGCAGCTAAACTCGATTGATACCCCAATCCGCGGGGCAGCATTTCCTTTCCGCACGCAAGAAGGAGAAGATCATGAAAGCAGTAATTTACAACGGTCCTTATGATGTAAAAGTAAAAGACGTACCGGATGCGAAAATTGTCCGCCCCACGGATGTACTCGTCCGCATCACCACCACCAACATTTGTGGGTCGGACTTGCACATGTATGAGGGCCGGACCAGCTTTGAACAGGGACGGATTCTGGGTCACGAAAACCTGGGTGAAGTGGTCGAAATTGGCTCAGGCGTTGAACGTATTAAGGTGGGCGACTATGTTTGTCTGCCGTTTAACGTGGGATGTGGTTTTTGCGAAAACTGTGAAAAAGGTCTGACCGGCTTTTGTCTCACTACCAATCCGGGTACGGCAGGCGCAGCTTATGGTTTTGCTGAAATGGGTCCCTGGGAGGGAGGTCAGGCGGAACTTCTTCGGGTGCCATTTGCCGACTTTAACTGCCTTGTTCTTCCCCCTGATGCGGCAGAAAAAGAAGATGATTATGTGATGCTCTCTGACATTTTTCCTACCGGCTGGCATGCAACAGAACTTGCCGGATTGAAGCCTGGTGAAAGCGTGGCCATTTATGGCGCGGGGCCGGTCGGTTTGATGGCAGCTCATTCGGCGATCATTAAAGGTGCTTCACAGGTGTTTGTGGTTGATACGCACACAGACCGGTTGGCTCTGGCTGAAAAAATGGGGGCGACGGGCATCAATGCTACTGGCGATGAAGCTGTACAAAAAATTCTCGACCTGACGGATGGACGCGGTACGGATTGTGGCTGCGAATGTGTTGGCTATCAGTGCTGTAACAAACATGGCCATGAAGATAACTCTGTTACCATGAACAGTCTTGTTGCGTCGACGAAAGCAACCGGGGGAATTGGTGTGGTTGGCGTCTTTATTCCTCAGGATCCGGGGGCTGAATCGGAGCTTGCCAGAGAGGGTAAGATGCCATTTGATTTTGGGAGTTTCTGGTTTAAAGGACAGGCAATCCGTACCGGCCAGGCGAACGTTAAGGCCTATAACCGTCAGCTGTCTCGCCTCATCCATCACGATAAAGCCAGTCCGGGCAAAATAATTTCTCATCGTCTTTCGCTTGAAGAGGCTCCTGCCGGATATAAGCACTTCGATGAGCGGGATGAAGGATGGACGAAGGTTATCCTTAAGCCTTAAATAGAGTTATCCGGTATGAGAAAGCAAAAACCGGGAAAGAATGTATGACTTTTGACAGGGTGCAATAAAATATCCTGTCAGGGCGTTATTATTCATACTTTCAGCTGCCAGGCGCTTCCATATCCAGACTTGTTCCCTGATTTTGCCGACGAGATAGCAAAATTAATACATTCAGGAGGAGGCATCTGCGGTTGATCTGTTCCGTATTTATTAACGCCCTGTGCTGTAAGTATTGTCTGCCTCTACCACATAGCAGACATGTGCGCAGGAACGGTCCGCTATGAGCGAAAAGCGGACTTCCGGTCCTTGCGCAAACTCCCGTTCCGAGAAGTTGCAGTTCACAAATCACCTGTTAAAGAAGGTATGGTAGCCCACAGCATTAATTTTGCTTCCATCTTCAGTCAGACTGGCCGGTACCGGCTTCCGATAAGTTTCGTCGGCTGAGGCCCGCTAAAGTAGAGAGGTCAAAAAATAACCTTGACGTACAATAATTTTCGATATCCAAACTGACCCCTAATTAGGTGGACACCTGATGACTGACTTAAAATTTCTATCACGCCAGCGTTACACATCCGCAGTCGCATCTTGCGGGGTTCAGCGGGGTGTTGCAGGCGGACGTGCACGTGCGGACGCCCTCTGACACCACGACCGAAGCGCTGTGCCGTATCGGCGAGCTGTATGGCATCGAGGCGGGCATCCGGGGCAAAAGCGCGGCGGAACGGCTGGCCATTCGGCAGGAAAAAGCGGTACCGCTGCTGACCGCGCTGGAGGGCTGGCTGCGTGAAAAGCAGAAAACGCTGTCACGGCACTCGGAGCTGTCGAAGGCGTTCGCGTACGCGCTGAACCAGTGGGATGCGCTGAAATTATACCTGCGGGAGATTACTGATACAGAACACGCCGGGAATGTGCCGCCATTGACGCAATGACGACACAGCCCTTTTTAACCGTTCCGTGAGAGTTCCCTGGCAATATACTGTGCGGTACGGCTTTCTTTGACCTGCGATACCTGTTCGGGAGTTCCTGCGGCAACCAGGCGTCCTCCCTCATGTCCCGCTCCAGGACCGATGTCGATAACCTGGTCTGCCTGAGTAACCGCCCGCATATCGTGTTCAATCATTATCACCGTATTTTCTGCATCAACAAGCCGCTGCAGCTGCACAAGGAGGCGGTCGGCGTCTGAAGCATGCAGGCCGGTTGTCGGTTCATCTAGGATATACAACGTGTGGCCACGTTGGCTACGTTGTAGTTCGGTTGCCAGCTTGATCCTTTGCGCCTCCCCTCCGGATAACTCGGTTGCTGGTTGTCCCAGACGCAGGTAGCCCAGACCAATTTCACTCAGCAGACGGAGGGGACGAGCCACTGGTTCTTCAGTCGCAAAGAACTGACTGGCTTCATCCACCGTCATATGCAGGACCTCCGCGATATTTTTGTCCTGCCAGCAGATCCTGAGAGTATCCCGGTTATACCGCGCGCCATGGCAGGTCGGGCACGGTGCATACACGCTCGGCATAAACAACAGCTCCACGCTGACGAATCCTTCACCTTCACAGGTTGCACAGCGGCCTTTTGCCACATTGAAAGAGAATTGACCCGCATCGTAATGATGGAGTTTGGCGTCAGTCGTTCCGGCAAAGAGCTTACGAACAGGATCAAACAACCCGGTATATGTCGCCAGGTTTGAACGGGGGGTCCTGCCTATCGGTTTCTGGTCAACCTGAACCAGACGCTTTACCAGTCCGGTATCACCGGTCAGGGTACCGTACGTTTTCTCCGTTACGGATGGCCCCTCAGCGTCGCTGGCTTCGGAAAGCACGTCTTCTGGCTCACCGCCAAGTGAAGAAAGCACCAGTTCCGGTAAGGCCTGGGCAATCAGACTGGATTTACCGGAGCCAGAGACTCCCGTCACGGCTGTCAGCACACCCAGAGGAATATCAACATCGATCCACTTAAGATTGTGGCGATGGATCCCCTGCAGTTTCAGCCACCCGGATGGGATACGGGCAAAAGATTGTGGTGGCCGGACTTCATCAAATAAATAACGCGCGGTACGAGATTGGGTGACGGCTTTCAGATCTTCAGGAATACCACTGTAGAGAACATGTCCTCCCTGTTCACCAGCCGACGGTCCCACATCAACAAGCCATTGCGCCCGTCGCATCAGGTTAAGATCATGTTCAACGACAAACACCGAGTTGCCGGCATCACGAAGGTTCTCAAGCGCATCGTAAAGCGCTTTACTGTCTGAGGGGTGCAGACCCGCAGACGGTTCATCAAGAACATAGACCACACCAAACAGCATCGAACTGAGTTGCGTGGCAAGACGCAGTCGCTGAAGCTCTCCTGCAGATAGAGTTGGGGTTGCTCTGTCCAGCGTAAGATAACCCAGCCCCAGCTTCTGCAACTGATACAACCGGGCCATGACACCACCGGTCAGCCGTTGTGCCGCCAGTCGTTTCTCTTCCGATAACGCCGATGTCCGGCAGACATCGGCGTTATCGGAATGGACCGCTTTTCCGGATGCAGCACGCTCTGTCAGATCCCGACGGGTGATATCCCTGTCGGCATCTGCGCCGGCGTGGTGGGCACTGAAATCCCCCCGGGAGATTGGAAGGAGCAATTCCGCCAGCTGGTCTAAGGGCATCTGCATAAATTCACCAATGTCCACACCGGCAAAGGTGACGGACAATGATTCTGACTTCAGTCTTTTCCCGTGACAGACCGGACACAGCTTGCCTTCCATAAAACGGGAGACTCGTTTTCTCATCAACGCGCTTTGCGTGCTGGCGAAGGTATGTAGCACATAACGACGTGCCCCGGTGAAGGTCCCCATATAACCCGGCGTCATTTTTTTCCTGACGGCTTCGCGCGTATCTTCCGGACTCAGTCCCGGGAAAACCGGTACAGTGGGGGTGTCTTCGGTAAAAAGGATCCACTGACGGTCTTCCGCTGGCAGATTTTTCCAGGGAGTGTCGATGTCATACCCCAGCGTCACCAGAATATCCCGCAGATTCTGTCCGTGCCAGGCCGGGGGCCAGGAAGCAATAGCCTTTTCACGGATACTAAGTGAGGGATCGGGCACCATCAGTGTTTCAGTTACCTCATAGATATGGCCCAGACCATGGCAAGAAGGGCATGCCCCCTGCGGCGTGTTGGGAGAAAAATCCTCGGCATACAGCATCGGTTGTCCGGCAGGATAAGCGCCCGCCCGTGAGTACATCATTCGCACCAGACTGGATAAGGTGGTCACGCTGCCGACAGAGGAGCGCGCGTTACTGGCACCGCGTTGTTGCTGAAGCGCAACGGCTGGCGGCAGTCCGTCAATGGCATCCACATCCGGAACCCCGACCTGATCAATGAGGCGACGAGCGTAGGGGGCAACCGATTCAAAGTAGCGCCGTTGCGCCTCAGCATAAATGGTGCCAAAGGCCAGTGAAGACTTACCCGAGCCTGACACACCCGAAAAAACAACCAATGCGTTGCGCGGAATGGAAACATCCACCTCTTTAAGGTTGTTCTCGCGAGCACCGCGAATCACAACTGAATTGTTGTCGTCAGTCAGGATGGGATGATAACCGAAAAGTTTCTTTGCCATAGAATTTCCTGTGCTAGGTGTGTCCGCTCTTAATAAGGCCACCTCTTGTGACGGTATCTGGTGTGCCGGACCGCTCGATCAGAAAGCCCGTCGAAAAAAGCGTTTGTGTGACTGGAAACAGATTGCTGAAGCTGGGCCCGGTGGTACCATGTGGGACACCGCTGAAGTTTCAGCGGTACCCTGCGGATCCGCCTTCTGTATGAGAACTGGCTGGCGGCGTACCCGGGACCGGAGATTTGGCTCCCGTGATAATGCGGGCTCCCCGGTACGCGACGCTGTGGTTCCAGACCCAGCTGATGGCGACACTCAGGCGGTTTCGGGTACCAATTAAAAAATACAGATGAATAATGCACGTGATTTCATATGTCATTTCCTTTCATTACAGTTTTAGACCCCATCAGACATCTGCCTGGCAGAGTTAACGGAGATAGGAGCGGACTATCGAAATGGTGTCGTCGATTGACCTCTTCTGCGACTCATTTCGTTTGCCCGTATCGGGGAATTCCTCCCGAAGATAGCTTTCCAGAACAACCGCCATCAGGTCGTTAACGGCTCCCTGGACTGACCCCGCCCCGGTAGACGATCCTGCCCTATAGTTTGAGTATAGGAGGAGCGTATGGGCACACCACGATTTACACCTGAATTTAAGGAAGAAGCCGTCCGTCAGATAACGGAACGCGGTTATTCCGTCGCCTAAGTATCTGAGCGTCTGGGCGTCTCTGCACACCGCCTCTACAAGTGGCTACGGGCTATCAAACCTGATAACAGCGAGCAGCATGCCCGGGATTTACTGGAAGCTAAAAGCGAGATCCTGAAACTCCGGGCGCAGCTAAAACGCACCGAAGAAGAACGGGATATCCTGAAAAAGGCCGCGCGGTACTTTGCAAAGGAGCCCGACTGAAGTACCGCTTTATCAATGAGCACCGAACTGTATGGGGTGTGATGACGATGTGTCGGGTACTGAATGTCGCCCGGGCCGGGTTCTATGCGTGGCTGCATAACCCTGTCTCGGCGCGTGATAAAGATAACCAGCGCCTGCTGATGCTTATCCGCGACTCATATTCCCTGAGCGGAGGCGTATACGGTTACCGGCGGGTTCATGGCGATCTGAACGAAATCGGGGAAACCTGTGGTAGAAACCGGGTGGGTCGGATCATGCAACTGGACCGGATTAAAGCTGTGCGCGGCTATAAAGCGCCACGTCGTATCGCTGGCAGGCCTTCAGTCGTTGCTCCTAATCTCGTGCAGCGGCAGTTCACCGTTGTCCGGGCCACCCAGGTCTGGGTCACCGATATTACTTATAGTGTGCCCGGAGTTCAGGGCGGGCATGGATGCTTAAATGAACCGCGAGTCTGTCTGGAATATTGAACCGGTAACTCACGATGAGAAACCCAACAATCCCACCGGGTGTGACGGTGGAGAACCTGAGCGGCAGTGACCTGCGGCATGCCCGCAGGGTGATGTAACCCGCTGACAACGGGGATTGAGGCGAGATCACTAAGCCGAGATGATCCTCAAGGTTAAGTACTGAAAGGCTGAAGAACATGAACCCGTTAATCCGCCTCTGTGGGTTGAAAACGTCACCACGGCCTACGTGATCTGACAGGCCGTGCAGGAGGAACTGGCAGTGATACGTAAGCACTGCCGGTCGAAGGTGTTTTGACATGTATGCGAAACACCGGGGCAGCAGCGTCTATCACGCTTGCGATGCTGACTTCTGCCAACTTGCGGCAAGCAAGGATAAAGAGTGCGACGGGCAGCCTCCTCAGTATGCCTGAGTCCAGGCAGGTAAACCGGGGAAGGTCAGCGACGGATGTTAAGGGGGCATGGCTCCGATGACGCGCTGGCTGGCGGAGCTTCCGTAGTAGTCCGCGATGGGGAAAGCCCATTACATGGCGAAGGGAAGCAGTTTGAATGTGTTTGCGACGTGAATTAACTGACCTAACGAGGTGAAGACCTTTGATAATCAGCGAAATGCAACGCAAGCTTGCCACATGGGCAGCCACCGATCCGTCCCTACGGATTCAACGGCTGCTGCGTCTGATAACACAACCAGAATGGCTGGCTGAAGCGGCGCGGATCACGCTTTCATCAAAGGGGGCCCATACCCCCGGCGTTGATGGCGTGAACAAAACAATGCTACAGGCCAGACTGGCTGTTGAGCTGCAAATCCTCAGGGATGAATTACTCTCAGGCCACTACCAGCCCTTGCCCGCCAGACGGGTTTACATCCCTAAAAGCAACGGCAAACTGCGACCACTGGGTATCCCCGCGTTGCGGGATCGTATTGTTCAGCGGGCCATGCTGATGGCGATGGAGCCGATATGGGAGAGTGATTTTCATACGCTCTCATATGGCTTCCGGCCTGAGCGCAGTGTCCACCACGCGATCCGCACGGTGAAATTACAGCTCACAGACTGTGGTGAAACCCGGGGACGCTGGGTGATTGAAGGCGACCTGTCCAGTTACTTCGACACCGTACATCATCGACTGCTGATGAAGGCTGTACGCCGCAGGATCAGTGACGCACGTTTCATGACTCTGCTGTGGAAAACCATCAAGGCGGGACATATCGATGTCGGTCTCTTTCGGGCGGCCAGTGAAGGTGTACCACAGGGCGGTGTTATATCGCCGCTATTATCGAACATCATGCTGAATGAGTTCGATCAATACCTGCATGAGCGCTACCTGAGCGGGAAAGCCAGAAAAGATCGGTGGTACTGGAATAACAGTATCCAACGGGGCCGAAGTACGGCGGTCAGAGAAAACTGGCAGTGGAAACCCGCGGTGGCGTACTGCCGCTATGCCGATGATTTTGTCCTCATCGTCAAAGGCACCAAAGCACAGGCGGAAGCCATCAGGGAGGAGTGTCGGGGTGTGCTCGAAGGCAGTCTGAAACTCAGGCTGAACATGGATAAGACTAAAATCACCCATGTTAATGACGGCTTTATCTTTCTGGGGCACAGGATCATTCGCAAACGCAGTCGTTATGGCGAGATGCGAGTGGTCTCAACGATCCCGCAGGAGAAAGCCAGAAACTTCGCCGCATCGCTGACAGCACTGTTATCAGGCAACTACAGTGAAAGCAAAGTCGATATGGCTGAACAACTCAACCGAAAACTGAAAGGCTGGGCCATGTTCTATCAGTTCGTTGATTTTAAGGCCAAAGTCTTCAGTTATATCGACCGTGTCGTGTTCTGGAAGCTGGCTCACTGGCTGGCCCGCAAATACCGTACAGGTATCGCTTCCCTGATGAGGTGGTGGTGTAAATCACCGAAACCGGGTCAGAGCAAAACGTGGGTTTTATTTGGTAAAACCAATCACGGCAAGCTCAGCGGCGAAATACTGTACCGGTTGGTGGGGCAAGGCAAGAAGCTGTTCCGCTGGCGGCTACCCGAAGGTAATCCCTATCTGAGGACGGAGACCAGAAACACGTATACATCGCGCTTTACAGAAGTGGCAATGGCGTTCGCCAGCATTTAAATGGAGAGCCGGATGCGCTGAAAGGTGCACGTCCGGTTCGGGGAGGAGAGGCAGGGAAATAGTCCGACTACGCCCTGCCTCTTACTCTACTCCGCACCTGGCAGGGCTGGCTGTATCTGGCGGTGGTTATCGATCTCTTCGCCCGTAATGTGGTCGGCTGGTCGATGAAACCCACTCTCTCACGCGAACTGGCGCTCGACGCGCTGATGATGGCGGTCTGGCGCCGAAAACCAGACAGCGAGGTTATCGTACATAGCGATAGTAATAATGCCGATGTCAGTCTTTACCACCACTTAGTTTGCCGTTTAACCAGATTGGTGTGATTACTGATGCAGTGAAGACCTTCCCGCATCCTGACTCACACAGCGATCAACCTTTTGTGTCCTGCCCTGGACCCGTCGGTTGCCGGAAGCGCCTTCATGCGAGGCATCTCCTCACCGATGCGCGTGACTCAAGAAGGGCCTGACGGCTTGTCTCGTTACTGTCCTGTCCGGGTTATCTGTCTGGAGATTCAACTCTGTTTCCTCACAGGAGCTCTGTCATGGTTGATAAAGTTACCGAAGCTGCCGTTGTGGGTGGCGTGGATACACATAAAGATTTGCACGTTGCCGCTGTCGTAGATCAGAACAATAAAGTCCTTGGGACTCAGTATTTCTCCACAACACGACAAGGTTACCGGCAGATGCTGGCATGGATGACCTCGTTTGGGACATTAAAGCGAATTGGTGTTGAGTGCACAGGTACCTATGGTTCCGGTTTGCTTCGTTATTTTCAGAACGCCGGGTTAGAAGTTCTTGAGGTGACTGCTCCAGACCGGATGGAGCGACGCAAACGGGGTAAAAGTGACACAATTGATGCTGAATGTGCCGCTCATGCAGCATTCTCAGGCATCAGGACAGTTACTCCCAAAACGCGTGATGGCATGATTGAGTCCCTGCGGGTATTAAAAACTTGCCGAAAAACAGCAATATCAGCCCGCAGAGTCGCTCTCCAGATTATCCATTCAAATATTATCTCTGCCCCGGATGAATTACGTGAACAGCTCAGAAATATGACGCGCATGCAGCTCATCAGGACCCTGGGTTCCTGGAGACCTGATGCCAGTGAATACCGCAATGTAACCAACGTTTATCGCATTTCATTAAAGTCCCTTGCCCGACGCTATCTCGAGTTACATGACGAAATCGCTGATCTGGATGTCATGATTGCGGCAATTGTCGACGAGTTGGCACCTGAGCTGATTAAACGTAATGCTATCGGATACGAAAGCGCTTCACAGTTGCTGATCACTGCCGGAGACAATCCTCAACGGTTAAGATCAGAATCAGGATTTGCGGCACTGTGTGGTGTCAGCCCGGTCCCCGTTTCTTCTGGAAAAACGAACCGTTACCGACTTAATCGTGGTGGAGATCGTGCTGCAAATAGTGCACTTCACATCATCGCCATCGGACGCTTACGAACTGACGCAAAAACAAAGGAATATGTCGCCAGGCGTGTAGCCGAAGGACATACAAAAATGGAAGCGATACGCTGTCTAAAGCGATATATCTCCCGCGAAGTTTACACGTTACTGCGCAATCAAAACAGGCGGATCAACAGTATCCCGATAACAGCTTGACTCTTAGAAGGGCGTCCAGGGCAGCCAGTACGGCAGTGACGACTGGCAGCGCTTCTACCGGGCCAATAACCTGGCGCCGAGCATGAGCCGGCGTGGCAACTGCTGGGATAATGCGGTGGCCGAATCGTTCTTCAGTTCGCTGAAAAAAGAACGGATCAGAAAACGCATATATAAAACCAGGGATCTGGCCCGGGCGGATCTTCGATTACATTGAAGTCTTCTATAACCGGTCCCGGCGCCACAGCCACCTCGGCGACGTCAGTCCGGAGGCCTTCGAACAGGCCTCGTCGTGAGGACAGGATTTGTCTACAGGCGTGGGGTCAGTCCAAACTATAGGGCAGGATCGTCTACCGGGGCGGGGTCAGTCCATCAACGGCTCGGAAGTGTCTAGATTATCCGTGGCGATTCAGTTACAGTACATCTCAGGTCTGCAGGGTTCAGGCCCTGTTCAGGCCTGAAAATTAAGCACATTTTCTGAGGCTGGAAATCAACTCATGCTGACAGCCTGAGCCTGTTGGCATGGTAAGCAATGTGCTCACCAATAAAGCTGGAAATGAAATAATAGCTGTGGTCGTATCCAGTATGATATCGGAACGACGCATTGAGGTTCATCTCATTGCATACTCTCTCAAGGATTTTGGTGCGCAGTTGCTCTTCATAAAAGGCGTCACTCAGCCCCTGATCAATGAAGATTTCTGGTAATTTTTCACCCTGTAAAATGAGGCTGACTGGATCGTAGGCTTCCCACGTTTTTCTGTTTTCACCCAGGTAAGCGCTAAATGCCTGTTGCCCCCATGGCACCTGAGAAGGCGATACTATCGGGGAAAATGCTGATACGCTCACATATTCACCAGGATTTCGCAGAGCCAGCACCAGAGCACCCAGCCCTCCCATAGAATGACCGGATATAGATTTTCTTGCCGTTGCAGGAAAATGATTCATGACGACATCCGGAAGCTCTCTGAGAATATAGTCATACATCCTGTAATGAACATTCCACGGCTGTTCCGTCGCGTTCAGATAAAAACCGGCCCCCTGGCCAAGATCGTAACTGTCGGCATCCGGGACATTATTACCCCGGGGACTGGTATCCGGGACAACAACGATGACGTTATGCCGGGCTGCATAATGCTGCATACCTGATTTGGTGATGAAATTCTGCTCAGTACAGGTCAGGCCCGACAACCAGTATAGTACCGGCAGTTTTTCTGTTACTGCTTTGGGAGGAAGATACACACCGAAATTCATTTCACAATTAAGGGATTGTGAATAATGCCGGTACACGTTTTGCCAGCCGCCAGAGCTGGCATGCTGCTCAATGAGTTCCATCAGCCGTTATCTCATGGTTATTTCCCCTGACCGAAGCCAGGGGAAGTATCTTTAAATCCGGACGTCAGATAAACGTATACGCCGTGATTTTGTTACCCGCCGGATCCCGCAGGTAGGCAGCATAGGCCCCGGGAAGGTGACCACGCGGGCCAGGTTGACCTTCATCAGCTCCACCGGCGGCAAGGCCGGCAGCATGGAAAGCATCAACCTCTTCCGGGGTGGCAGCAGCGAAGCCGACAGTCACCCCGTTAGCGGAAGGTGCTTCACCGTTGCCCGGACGGGCAATGATAAATGCCGGCTTTTCGCGGCCATAGAGTACCCAGCCGTTGCCAAACGGGCCGAGGTTATTGATACCAAGCGTGCCCAGGACGACATCGTAAAATGCGGAGGATTTCTCGACATCGGCTGCGCCAATGAACACATGAGAAAAGATGCCGTCACCAGAAATTACCGGAGTTGTCATTTTCCACTTCCTTCAGTTTGAGTTGATTAAAATTCTGATGGGATCAGTAATGAATCACTGTCCGGATAGATTTGCCTTCATGCATAAGCTCGAAGGCGTCATTGATTTCATCCAGTGTCATCGTATGGGTTACAAATGGCTCAAGGTCAATATCCCCCTTCATGGCATCCTCGACCATACCGGGGAGCTGAGTGCGGCCTTTTACTCCGCCAAACGCGGAACCTTTCCATACGCGCCCGGTGACCAGCTGGAAAGGACGGGTGGAAATCTCCTGTCCGGCCCCTGCGACACCAATGACAACGGACTGCCCCCACCCACGGTGAGCACTTTCCAGCGCTGCACGCATGACGTTAACGTTACCGATACATTCAAAGGTATGGTCAATACCCCACTTGTTGATATCCAGCAGAACATCTTTAATCGGTTTGTCATAATCATTCGGGTTAATGCAGTCAGTGGCCCCGAACTGACGGGCCAGGTCAAATTTTGTCGGATTAGTATCGATAGCGATAATACGTCCCGCTTTTGCCTGACGGGCCCCCTGTACCGCAGCCAGACCAATTGCCCCCAGACCAAAAATGGCAACTGAATCGCCCGGCTGCACTTTAGCCGTGTTATGGACGGCGCCAATACCGGTAGTCACGCCACAACCCAACAGGCAGACGTGTTCATGGTTCGCCTCCGGGTTAATTTTTGCCAGAGAAACCTCGGCCACAACGGTGTATTCACTGAATGTGGAACATCCCATGTAGTGGTAAAGAGGCTGACCGTTGTATGAAAAGCGAGTGGTCCCGTCAGGCATCAGTCCTTTGCCCTGAGTCTCGCGAACCGATACACAGAGGTTCGTTTTACCGGACTGGCAGAATTCACACTCCCCGCATTCAGCGGTGTAGAGCGGAATAACATGGTCACCCGGCTTCACACTGGTGACGCCTTCACCAACTTCAACGACGATACCGGCTCCCTCGTGGCCGAGAACCACCGGGAAAACGCCCTCAGGGTCATTCCCTGAGAGGGTAAAGGCATCGGTATGGCAGACACCTGTGTGGGTGTTTTTAATCAGCACCTCGCCTTTTTTAGGCGGAGCAACATCAATTTCAACAATCTCCAGGGGCTTCCCTGGTGCAAATGCAACAGCGGCACGTGATTTCATACGTAATATATCCTCAATGTAATAATGGCCTCACCTATTTAAGATAGGCACGAACCAGCTCAATCGTATCGTCAACTGATTTACTGACTTCATGACTGTAGCTGTCATTCTGGTCAAAGGTTTCCCGTATGTGGCTCTCCAGCACCTCTGCCATCAGTCCGTTAGCGGCGCCCCGGACGGCGGCGATTTGCTGGAGAACGGAACGGCATTCAGCGCCACTTTCAAGTGCTCTTTCCAGAGCATCAATCTGACCCCGGATACGGCGAACCCGGGTTAGGACCTTTTTTTTCTCTTCAGGAGTACTGGGCATTGCTTACCTCACTGCTCTGTATTTCTTATACTATAGGGGAGTATTACATTAAGATCAACACATACCCCACTATAGTATAATAAATATATCAGAGCACCGGTAATGACTCCAACTTACTGATAGTGTTTTATGTTCAGATAATGCCCGATGACTTTGTCATGCAGCTCCACCGATTTTGAGAACGACAGTGACTTCCTGCCCAGCCTTGCCAGATGCTGCCTCAGATTCAGGTTATGCCGCTCAATGCGCTGCGTATATCGCTTGCTGATAACGTGCAGTTCTCCCTTCAGGCGTGATTCATAAAGCGGCCAGCCATCCGTCATCCATACCACGACCTCAAAGGCCGACAGCAGGCCCAGAAGACGCTCCAGCGTGACCAACGTGCGTTCACCGAATACGTGCGCCACAACCGTCCTCCGTATCCTGTCATACGCGTAAAACAACCAGCGCTGGCGTGATTTAGCGCCGACGTAACCCCACTGTTCGTCCATTTCCGCGCAAACAATGACGTCACTGCCCGGTTGTATGCGTGAGTTTACCGACTGCGGCCTGAGTTTTTTAAGTGTCGTAAAATCGTGTTGAGGCCAACGCCCATAATGCGTGCACTGGCGCGACATCCGACGCCATTCATGGCCATATCAATAATTTTCTGGTGTGTACCGGGCTGAGAGACGGTGTAAGTGAACTGTAGCTGCCATGTTTTACGGCAGTGAGAGCAGAGATAGCGCTGATGTCCGGCAGTACTTTTACCGTTACGCACCACGCCTTCAGTAGCTGAACAGGAGGGACAGCTGATAGAAACAGAAGCCACTGGAGCACCTCAAAAACACCATCATACACTAAATCAGTAAGTTGGCACCATTACCCGAATTACCAGCGTCTGCTCTTGGCACGGAGCGGACCTATTTACTGAGCCGAAGGTCCGCTCAGACTAACTCATTAAAGCCTGGTTGTTTTATCGCATCATCAGCCGTGTTCTGAAGCATTAGCTATGTATCTTCAGGGATGCTGATTTTCCCTCTGCACCAGATAAACCAGAATACAGTTTGATGTCGGTCAAAAAAGACAGCTTTAAGTGCATGAAATGAATAATGTTTCTTGAATGCTGGCAAAGCACTGGGATAGTAGTGTTGATTATTAGACGATCGGTCAATATTATTTATTGACGACTTAATGACTGAACGGTAAACGCCCGGACAAACGAGGTGAACGTGTTTAAATCTTTATTAATCAACAAAACAGATGGACGCTATAGTGCGCAACTTGCTGAAATCGCTGAAAGTGAACTACCGCAGGGGGATGTGGAGGTCAATGTTGACTATTCATCCATCAACTACAAAGACGCACTGGCCATTACGGGCCGGGGCCCAATCGTCCGACGCTTTCCCATGGTGCCCGGCATTGATTTTACCGGTACAGTGTCCGCCAGTTCACATCCCGAATATCAGGCCGGAGATAAGGTTCTCCTGACCGGCTGGGGTGTTGGGGAAAAACACTGGGGCGGACTATCCGAAAAAGCACGGGTAAATGGAGACTGGCTGACGCCGCTCCCGGCTGGCGCTAACGGCAAACACGTAATGGCAATCGGAACAGCTGGGTTTACCGCGATGCTGTGCGTAGACGCACTTCTGAATCATGGTATTAAGCCTGAAGATGGTCCGGTACTTGTTACCGGTGCCAGCGGCGGCGTCGGGAGCATTGCGGCCATGATCCTTGCATCAATGGGGTACCGCGTTACGGCGTCTACTGGACGCCCGGAAGAGGCTGCCTGGCTCTATAAAACGGTCGGTGTGGACGAGATTATTAACCGTTCCGAGCTCTCCTGTCCCGGAAAACCGTTACAGAAAGAACGCTGGGCTGCCGCCATTGATACAGTCGGTAGCCATACGCTCTGCAATGTATGCGCCGGGGTGCGTTATGGCAGTATTGTTGCAGCCTGCGGCATGGCACAGGGGATGGAACTAATGGGGAATGTGGCTCCGTTTATCCTGCGTGGCGTCACGCTGAAAGGGATTGACAGTGTCATGTTCGCGAAGGAAAAAAGAGCGGCGATCTGGCAGCAGGCGGTACAGTATTTACCGGAGTCCAGACTGGATAGCCTGACCACCGTTTATCCGCTGAGTGATGCCATCAATGTGGCCGAAAAACTTCTGAGTGGCGGAATTCGTGGCCGGGCAGTAATTCAGTGTAGCTAATGAAGTGGAAGCCAGGCTCAGCCTGGGTTTGATAATTATTATCAGGGGCTGCGGCCCCTTTTTTACTTTTCAACAGCCGTGTCCTTAGAGGGCTGATAGCGTACTGACTTTTTGAAATAGCTCCAGAAGTCGTACACAGGCTGGGTTGAGCAATAAAGTTTGGCACGCATTACGGCACCCTCCCAACTGCTCCAGAAAATGGCCGCCAGTTGCGTATTATTCATATCGGAACGGATTTCGCCCGAAGATAACGCGTCGGACAGACAGCACGCCACAAGCGCCTGCCAGCGCTCAAGTATTTCGTGGAGCTGTTTGATAAAGGACAGTGGAAGACCCGGACTCTCCTGCATCATATTGCCAACCAGACAGCCCCGGGTGAAATTGTACTTTTTAATGCCGTCGCAGGCATCGTCGATGAAATTTTCCAGACGCATCATTGGTGTGAAGGATGATTCATACAGATGTTTTTGGAGTTTATGCACAAAGAAACTGTCATAGGCGCTCAGAACAGTCTGGGCATACTCTTCTTTGCTCTTGAAATAGTAATAAAATGAGCCTTTAGGAACACTGGCATTTTTGACAATGGCATCGACTCCCGTTGAAAGAAAACCATTCTGCGTGAGCAGTTCAAGCCCGCTTCGGATCAGGTCATTACGGGTATCTGTATAGGTACTCTCTGTTTTTCGTGGCCTGCCTCGCCCACGAATTTCGCCAGTCATGACTTTGCTCCTGCATTTTATTAACGGAAAAGAATAAGTGATTTTGCGCGGAGGCTTCAATCAGTTTATCCCCGGCGGTGACGAGGTGGCCACCTATGCCGACTGGACAGGGGACTGACTATTGCCATAACGCCATCGCAGGTTGCTTCAGTAAACCTGCTAATCCCGTACAATGGCGAATTCGCTATATCCGCTTCTCGCACTTAGCTGCCATAAATCGGCCAGGCAATCACAGGTCATTTCTGTCTCGCAAAGAAGGTGCCGTTTCTGCTTTGCGTTGACACCCCTAAATATTAGAATTAAAAGGAGAGAGTTACTGGAAAAAGGCAGCGGAGGCAGTGACAATCGTGGCTTGAAGCCACTACTCGATGGATGCGGACATGTAGTTGGCGTCATTCGACAAAACTAGCAAACTTCTAATAGTCACCATTTCTCCCGTCTGGCGGGAGTGCTGTCAAATGCCCCCCTCATCTCTGTGTGGGAAATGAAGGGTGAAGGGGAAATAGATGACAGCGTTATTTCTACGCCCAGAATACTGAATACCTTGTACAGACGATCAATACTGGCGCTAGCAGGGTTTGCTTCCAGGCGGGCATAGGTTTGCTGCGTTACGCCAAGCCTCTCAGACACATCTTTTTGCGTGAAGCCCTTGATTTTGCGAAACCCGATTAGCACAGGTCTGAGCTGGTTCAGCGTTTTTATCGGGAACTGATTATTCATAAGTGACCTGCCTCGCAGACTGAGTAGGGAGTACCGCCCTGTAATACAGCAGGTAAGGTGTATTTTGTGTTATACAGACTATAGGCTGTAAAACCTTTATTGAAAAGATGCTGATGTTCCAGGGGCATGCCGAGCATGGACGATTTTCTGCGGGGCGGTATTTCGCTACGGGGGAGATTGCGTTCGGGCAATGTACCGGTGTAAAAAACGTCAATTTTTCAAAACCGCTGTTATCGGGATAAGCTGAAAACTCCGAAGGCAGACACAGCCACGAATAATGTCAGACTTAAACTCTGTAGCTGTCTTCTTTTGCCTGTAAATAACGTCTAGTTTGACTCTGATGAAGGCTGTACCAGGCAGAGAACATGTCACTCTCGGGGCCGGATGATAAAATGTGTTCAACTGGCTGGGCAGGGTAATAGCGAAGAACGTTCTCTGAAATTCGATTCAGCTCAGCGTAACGTGCGCTGTAGGTATGTATAATCCATTGCATCAATTTTGCATCCGTATTATTCGCAGATTACACACAAGAAGCTTAACAATGGCTGAAAGAGTGAGCAGGGATATGTAACAAAAACAAGGGCTTCAAGATGAACTGGATAAAACCGGAGCAGAGCAAGCCCTGTTCCGGTTTGTCAGGCTTTGGAATTTCTTCCAGGCCCCTGCAGCTAGTCACAACAAACACATTAATGTTTTCATTGCTTCAATTCAATATTATTGTGTGAAAGGGATTCCATCGAAATCGGCTTATGCATGCTTAAAACTAAACTGCCCCGGCTGCAGTCATTTGGTTGCTGTGGGCTCTGTACTGTGTCTAATAGTGAAAGAATCTTACGTTATAACGAAGGAAATTGCTGAATGACTCTACGATTGCAGACGGAATCACCCGCTGACCAGGATATGTTTAGAGGCAGCAGTCATGAAAAAGTTGCAGAGAATGTGGCTCAGATCATCAGGACACCTGATGTCAATATTATTGGTCTGGAAGGTGAGCTGGGTTCAGGTAAGTCAACAATATTGAAGTTCCTGCAGAAAAAGCTTAAAGATGATTTTACGTTCATTAACTTTGATGCAGAACGTTACCATCATGGCTCAACTAAAAAAGCGCTTATCGATGTCATCCACCACGGGGTCAGCCTACAATGTCCGGGCTCCCGGGATGTGTTGGATAAGTATAAAAATCTGGCTCTGGGTAACATCGTTGAATACGACAAGAGGGTCAGCAGCAGGCTAAGCTGGTTGACCGTCGTTTTTATTTTACTGTCATTGCTTTCCGTGCAGATGCTTCGTTATGTGCTAACAGACCTTAATCAATATTTTACTAACAATGATCTTACCCACGAATAGTGGACACACGACTAAGTGAGTAAACTCTTAACCAGAGGTGACTCATGACAAAACCAGCATCAACCAGTAAGAAGCCCCGCAAACAGTACACGCCTGAATTCCGCAACGAAGCCCTGAAGCTTGCGGAACGTATCGGTGTTGCTGCCGCTGCCCGGGAACTCAGCCTGTACGAATCCCAGCTCTACGCATGGCGCAGTAAGATTAACAATGCCCGCAGCTCTTCCGAACGTGAGCAGGAAATGTCCGTTGAAATTGCCCGTCTTAAGCGCCAACTGGCGGAACAGGCAGAGGAGCTGGCCATTCTCCAAAAGGCCGCGACATACTTCGCGAAGCGCCTGAAATGAAGTATGTCTTTATTGAAAAACATCGGGCTGAGTTCAGCGTCAAAGCCATATGCCGGGTACTGCGGGTCGCCCGTAGCGGCTGGTATGCGTGGCGTCTGCGTCGTCAGCAGATAACACCACGTCAGCAGTTCCGGCTCGTCTGTGATACTGCTGTCCGTCAGGCATTCACTGAGGCAAAACAGCGTTATGGTGCGCCTCGTCTCGCTGACGAACTGCCTGAGTACAACGTCAAAACCATTGCCGCCAGCCTGCGGCGTCAGGGGCTTCGCGCAAAAGCGGCCCGGAAGTTCAGCCCGGTCCGATACCGCGAACATGGCCTGCCGGTGTCTGAAAATCTGCTGAAACAGGATTTTTACGCGAGTGGCCCGAATCAGAAGTGGGCGGGTGACATCACGTACTTGCGCACGGACGAAGGCTGGTTGTACCTGGCGGTGGTCATTGACCTGTGGTCCCGTGCTGTCATCGGCTGGTCGATGTCGTCGCGGATGACAGCGCAGCTGGCCTGCGATGCGCTACAGATGGCACTCTGGCGACGTAAGCGCCCGGAAAATGTCATCGTGCATACGGACAGAGGCGGGCAGTACTGTTCGGCAGACTATCTGGCGTTACTGAAGCGGCATAATCTGCACGGTAGCATGAGTGCCAAAGGATGTTGTTACGACAATGCCTGCGCGGAAAGCTTCTTCCACTCGCTGAAGGTGGAATGTATCCACGGGGAACGCCTTATCAGCCGGGAAATCATGCGGATGACGGTGTTTAATTATATCGAGTGTGATTACAATCGGTGGCGCCGACACAGTGCCTGTGGCGGACTCAGTCCCGAACAATTTGATAACCAGAACCTCGCTTAGGGCCGTGTCCACATTACGTGGGTAGGATCACAAGGAGTCATTATTAGGGTGGCTTTTTTATGTTGAGGTGGCCGCGTTTCTTTCTCCTGCCATTATGGTCGCAGGACTGGCATGCCTGCAGAACATGGAATGGTACAGAAAGAAAGGGTATTCGAGTATTGGTGATTTGTTCAAACGCAACAGTACTGACAGGATTGAAGAGACTTGGCTAGTTAATAAGGAGGTCGGAGCTATTGAGCTGGCTGAAGCTCTGCAGGGATTTACCTCCAAAGAGGTCATTTCCCATGGAGATCGCTTCATCCTTATCATTGATAATCTGGACCGAATCAGTGCAGACAAAGTGAAAGAGCTCTGGAGTGATATGGAGCTTATTGCCGGAGCCACTCATGAACACTTCAGGATAGTGGTGCCCTATTCGGCAAGACAGGTTTCAGCCTCACTTTCTGTGGCGGGTTTCAGCGGGCGTGAGTTTATTGCAAAGCGGATTCCTGTAAGTTTTCAGGTTCCTCCTCTTATTTCGGCAGGATGGCAGGAAGCGTTAAGGCAGTACTGGAAAGAAACAGTAAATGAGGATGCAGGGATAGCGTGCCGGGAAGCAACGGTGTTGCTTGAGCGCTGGAAACCCTCTGAGTATCCTCGTATCACACCGCGATTAATGAAGAAGTTTGTTAATGATATTCATATTCTGAACCTTACCGTTCCTGCAACAGAAGATCATCGCCATATTCTTATTGCTCTCTACTTACTGGTGGTCAGATACGGGGAGCGAGATATTAAAGTATTACTTCGCGATCCCAAAGCTAGTCAGACCGAACCCGGTATTGCTCCGGATGATTTTGACGAGATGCTCTCGCTAACTTATCAACAAATATCCCGAATTTTTAATAACGATACAGAAAGATGGAGCGAATTTCTGATGAGCATCCACTATCAGTCCACGGTGGAGCTTGCCAGGAGCGAGTTGCTTGATACGCCTCTTAAAGACGCGATTGGTGCTATAAATATCCCACGGCTTGAAGAACTGACGGCCTTGTGGGGTTTCGCTGAAGCATGGCAGCGAGTGGCACCACATATTCAGATGCGAGACTGGCTGGTTTCTTATAGCCGGATGGATGAGAAGTGTCAGGCTCTCGCCGAACCGCAACTCAAAGTCGCAGTGCAAATGCTGAATCAGAGTTATGCTGTTTCACTCAGAGAAAAGAATGATGAAGGTTTCGTATTGAGTCTGCAGAAACTGATGGCTGACGGGCGGATAAGCCTAGAGCCTTTCGTCGAAAGGCAAATATCGTTTATTGTGAGTAAACTTGATGAAATTCAGGATTCAGAAAAATTGGAGGCTGAATCCACGCAGACGTTGCTGCAGGAAGCTGATTCATACTCTGTTCTGGCCGGTGAATCACTACTGAATAAAATGGAGAATTTTGTAGATGGCGTATTTTATGTGGAATACCTTGTCAATAATGAAGAGACCTTGTCAAACCTGAAAATTGGCACACTAGATATCGGAAATCACGGTCGGGAGGAGATGTTACGCTATGGAGCTGAGCAACCTCAGATAGACCTTTTTAATCCGGGAATTATCCGGCATATCAATATTGCATCGAAGGCGGTACAGAACGTAATTGGAAAGAATGATGGTACAGGTGGGGCTCAGGTTAGCTCTGCAATAATGACGCTTAAAAATCGTCAGGTTGTTGAGGACGTTATCCATTTCAGAAAAATTGTTCTGAGCCCGGACTGGAATAATAATGTTTTAAATCAATATTATCTTAATAATACGGCGACGAGGAATCTCTTCCCTGCGGAATTTGCTGCACAGGCTGTTGCTCACATGGTGCTCCATGGTAACTATGCCGGTATCGAGTCGTACAGTGAACATATTGGTGAGGAACGGTTTGACCTGGCTTTGGCTGCATATCTTCGTTATCTACGTACTGCCGAGAGTATCTTTATAGCACTTAAGGATAAAAATGTTCTGCCGTACATCAAAAATGCTGTTGGCAGGATTGTTGATTTAGGTCTTCTGGTGAATATACCTGTCCTGAGCTTTGTTAAAGGTCAGTATGACGTCATCAAAGAAGCTACAAATGCAACCTCTCTTTTAATATTTGTGCGAGAGCGTCAAAAAGCACTGTCAGAGAAAATAATTGAGTCTGATGTGAATGCTATGGGTCCAGTATTTCTCCATGACGTATATCAGTCAGGTGAGCAGTTTGATATTTTGAAGAAAAAGCTGAACGCCCTGGCATGTGGAGTATTTAGTTCTTCTGAAAGGCTTATTGAGTGTTTTACGGTTCTTCCTGTGAACATGCGCTTTATCCTTGAACAAATGCAACTTCAGGGGCAGCATATCCGGATGGAAGGTAGTGTGGGTATCTTTGCATCATGGTTCCGTGATGCAGAGCCAGACGTTGTCACAAATGCCGAGAACATTCATTTCCTGTGGTCTTGCCTCGACGATACCCAGAGAGAGACTGTACTTGATGAGTTGCACGATGTCTTACTTGAAAGACATATTCGTATTGACAGCCGTATTGCGATTATTACCCGTTTTCATAATGAGTTGTCGTTTATTGAACCTGAGAAGGCCGTTGAACGCAGGGCTATTGCGGCGCTGTTTAGCGCTTCTGTTGATAATGTATTATTGTCTCAATGGCTTGACCGTCAGACGTTTTCATTTTCATCATGGTCTCCGGAGGACGCCCGTACGGCAACGAGTTGTATAATGAATAACTCGGAGATTTTTCCTCTCATCTGCAGGAATTCACAGTATATTAAAAACAGAATGTTACCAGAGAAAGCGGACGTTACAGAAGATAGTGATACGTTTCCGGACTGAGTTCGTTCTTTAAATCCTATACCTGAAGACCACAGCGGTGGTCTTTGGGAGTTTTTTTATTGCCTGATATACATTAAGCATGTTATATCTTGCTAAGAAATAATCATTCAGGGATTAATCATAACTACTGAAGTTATGTCTGTCTCTTATACACATCTGACGCTGCCGACGAA
>NZ_JBLVXX010000033.1:0-60274 GCF_048283985.1 Enterobacter cloacae complex sp. 6730903
ATCAAAAAGCAATTAATAAAAAACATAATAAATAAGAGAATTAATTATCTGTTGTGATTTAGTTCATTTATAAATAAAATATACCTGCACCTTTTGTGGGGATTTGATATATCCCGTTTTGTGTCGTCTGGCGTGATCAAGGCCACAAATGCCTACCTCTGTCCCTGATTTATGAGTTAAGATTCTTGCAAATTATATCTGTCGGGGTTACCCGACAGTGACCACACCTGACAGGAGTATGTAATGTCCAAGCAACAGATCGGCGTTGTCGGTATGGCTGTGATGGGGCGCAACCTGGCGCTCAACATCGAAAGCCGTGGTTATACCGTCTCCGTTTTCAACCGCTCCCGTGATAAGACTGAAGAAGTGATTGCCGAAAACCCAGGCAAGAAACTCGTTCCTTTCTATACGGTAAAAGAATTTGTTGAGTCTCTGGAAACGCCCCGTCGTATCCTGTTAATGGTCAAAGCAGGCGCGGGTACCGATGCTGCAATTGACTCCCTAAAGCCTTACCTTGAAAAAGGCGATATCATCATTGATGGCGGTAACACCTTCTTCCAGGACACCATTCGTCGTAACCGTGAGCTGTCCGCTGAAGGCTTCAACTTCATCGGTACCGGCGTTTCCGGCGGTGAAGAGGGCGCGCTGAAAGGCCCATCTATCATGCCTGGTGGCCAGAAAGAAGCGTACGAACTGGTTGCGCCTATTCTGACTAAAATCGCTGCTGTTGCGGAAGATGGCGAGCCGTGTGTGACTTATATCGGTCCGGACGGTGCGGGTCACTATGTAAAAATGGTGCACAACGGCATCGAATACGGCGATATGCAGCTGATCGCAGAAGCATACTCCCTGCTGAAAGGCGGCCTGAATCTCTCTAATGAAGAGCTGGCTGAAACCTTTACCGAGTGGAACAAAGGCGAGCTGAACAGCTACCTGATCGACATCACCAAAGATATCTTCACGAAGAAAGATGAAGAAGGTAAATACCTGGTTGATGTGATTCTGGATGAAGCAGCGAACAAAGGTACCGGTAAATGGACCAGCCAGAGCTCTCTGGATCTGGGCGAGCCGCTGTCTCTGATCACCGAATCCGTCTTTGCGCGTTATATCTCTTCTCTGAAAGAGCAGCGCGTTGCGGCTTCTAAAGTGCTGTCAGGCCCACAGGCTAAACCAGCAGGTGACAAAGCTGAATTCGTCGAGAAAGTTCGTCGCGCCCTGTACTTGGGTAAAATCGTCTCCTACGCGCAGGGCTTCTCACAGCTGCGTGCGGCGTCTGACGAGAATAACTGGGACCTGAACTACGGCGAGATCGCGAAGATCTTCCGCGCGGGTTGCATCATTCGTGCGCAGTTCCTGCAGAAAATCACCGATGCCTATGCTGAAAATGCAGGTATCGCTAACCTTCTGCTGGCACCGTACTTTAAGAAGATTGCAGACGAGTACCAGCAGGCGCTGCGTGACGTGGTTGCCTACGCTGTACAGAACGGTATCCCGGTTCCAACCTTCTCTGCTGCGGTGGCATACTACGACAGCTATCGTGCTGCTGTTCTGCCTGCCAACCTGATCCAGGCACAGCGTGACTATTTCGGCGCGCATACTTACAAGCGCACGGATAAAGAAGGTGTGTTCCATACCGAATGGATGGAGTGAGTTAAAACCTTCGCAATAACACCAACCCGGAGCATGTCTCCGGGTTTTTTTTATGCAAAAAATGCCGCGCATTATTCGAAGTAGTCTGAATCTCATCCCCCTCGTAATGATTACTCCTGGTTTGCCTTGACAGTGCTGTTTGCCAGGAGGTACAAAGCCCAACAGTTATGTTTATCGCGATGGTCTGCCGGCCATCAATACAGTTAACTAAAAGAAGTCATTAGCGAATGAAAATAACAATTTCCGGAACAGGGTATGTCGGTCTTTCTAACGGCATTCTGATTGCTCAGAACCATGAAGTGGTTGCGCTGGATATCGTGCAGGCCAAAGTGGATATGCTCAATCAGAAGAAATCGCCGATTGTCGACAAAGAAATCCAGGACTATCTCAGCAACAAACCGCTGAATTTCCGCGCCACGACAGATAAAGAAGATGCATACCGCGATGCGGATTACGTCATCATTGCGACGCCTACTGACTACGATCCAAAAACCAATTACTTCAACACCTCAACCGTAGAAGCGGTTATCAAAGATGTTATTGCGATTAATCCTGATGCGGTGATGGTTATTAAATCGACCATTCCTGTCGGCTTTACCAAATCCATCAAAGAAAAGTTTGGTATTGATAATATCTTCTTCTCGCCAGAGTTCCTGCGTGAGGGGAGAGCGCTTTACGATAACCTGCATCCTTCCCGTATCGTTATTGGCGAACGTTCTGAGCGCGCTGAACGCTTTGCCGCACTGCTGCAGGAAGGCGCAGTGAAGAAAGATATTCCGGTGCTGTTTACGGACTCCACCGAAGCGGAGGCGATTAAGCTTTTCGCAAACACCTATCTGGCAATGCGAGTCGCGTACTTCAATGAGCTCGACAGCTACGCAGAAAGTCTTGGGCTGAACACCCGCCAGATTATTGAAGGGGTTTGCCTCGACCCGCGTATTGGCAACCACTATAACAACCCGTCATTTGGCTACGGTGGCTATTGCCTGCCAAAAGATACCAAGCAGCTGCTGGCAAACTACCAGGCTGTGCCGAATAACCTGATATCGGCGATTGTTGACGCTAACCGGACGCGTAAAGATTTCATCTCCGATTCTATTCTTGCGCGCCAGCCGAAAGTGGTCGGCGTGTACCGTCTGATCATGAAGAGCGGTTCCGATAACTTCCGCGCTTCTTCCATTCAGGGGATCATGAAGCGTATTAAGGCGAAGGGCGTGCAGGTCATTATTTATGAACCGGCCATGCAGGAAGACGAGTTCTTCCATTCGCGTGTGATCCGCGATCTGGATGCATTCAAAAAAGAAGCGGACGTAATTATCTCCAACCGTATGGCGGAAGAGCTGGCGGACGTTAAAGATAAAGTCTATACCCGCGATTTGTTCGGCAGCGACTGATTAATATCGTGATATAAAAAAACCCGGCGCTCTGCCGGGTTTTTTGTTTTTAAACGTTATAGAAGTTGCGGTACCAGTCGACGAAGTTTTTCACGCCTTCTTTGACTGAGGTTTGTGGTTTAAACCCAATAACGTCATACAGCGCTTTGGTGTCCGCACTGGTCTCCAGCACGTCACCCGGCTGGATCGGCATCATATTTTTTACCGCTTCCTTGCCCAGCGCCTCTTCAAGCGCGTTGATGTAATCCATCAGTTCGACAGGTGAACTGTTGCCGATGTTATACACGCGATACGGGGCAGAGCTGGTTGCTGGCGAACCGGTTTCGACTGTCCAGTCGGCATCGGCCTGAGGAATAACGTCCTGTAGGCGAATAATCGCCTCCGCAATATCATCGATATAGGTGAAGTCGCGCTTCATCTTGCCGTAGTTGTATACGTCGATGCTGTTGCCTTCAATCATGGCTTTGGTGAATTTAAACAGCGCCATGTCCGGGCGTCCCCACGGGCCATAGACGGTAAAGAAGCGCAGGCCAGTGGTCGGTAGGTTATACAGATGCGAATAGGTATGCGACATCAACTCATTGGCTTTTTTGGTTGCCGCATACAGGGATACCGGATGGTCTACGGTGTCGTCAGTTGAAAACGGCATCTTACGGTTGAGGCCGTAAACAGAACTGGATGACGCATACAGAAGATGCTGAACCTTATTGTGGCGACAGCCTTCCAGCACGTTCAGGTGACCTACCAAGTTAGCATCTGCATAGGCATGCGGGTTTTCCAGCGAGTAACGCACGCCCGCTTGTGCGGCAAGATGGATCACGCGGTCAAATTTTTCATTGGCGAAGAGCGCAGTCATGCCCTCGCGGTCCGCTAAGTCCAGCTTGTGGAAGGTAAAACTCTCGGATTTGAGCAGTTCGAGGCGAGCGAGCTTGAGGTTAGGGTCATAGTAATCATTCAGATTATCAATCCCAACAACTTCATGCCCTGCATCAAGCAGGCGCTTGCTGACATGAGAACCGATAAAGCCCGCCGCGCCCGTTACCAGAAATTTCATAGCTTCCCTCATTCACAGTGTTCTTGTTGATGTCCCAGGACATCAGATTCCGACTATGATAGCGCGTTGCTCTTCACATACATAACCCATCTTTCCGATATAACTCATCGTATTCTTATAGAATTTTCTACAACAAGAGATACACTATGGAAACAAGATTATTTTTGCCCTTTTTCATCTGTTAGGGATTGTATGACGCAGAACAACGATAGCCTGGTCAATCGCAGCAATGACCCGGAGCAAATTGATTTACTGGATTTAGTAGTACAACTATGGCGCGGTAAGTGGGTAATTGGAGCGTTTATTGCTGCTTTTATTGTTCTCGCTGTTGCATACATTACCGTTGCTAAAGAAAAATGGACTTCATCCGCCATCATTTCCCAGCCTGATGCGGCGCAAATTGCCACCTATGCAAACGCGTTGAACATCCTTTATGGCGGTGCCGCACCTTCTATGCTGGACATTCAGAATCGCGCCATTGGCCGTTTCAACTCTTCCTTCTCCGCATTAGCGCAGGCGCTTGATAATCAGGAAGATCCGGAGAAACTTACTATCGAACCGACCGTGAAAGGCCAGGCATTACCCTTAACCGTTAGCTATCAGGGTGAATCGGCTGAGGCAGCACAGAAGCAGCTGGCGCAGTATATTCAGCAGATCGATGAGCAAACGGCTAAAGAACTGGCGCTTGACCTCAGAGACAACCTCAAGCATCAGATTATTACATTGAACGATTCCCTCAAAAATGAGGAGAAAGTCGTACAGGAGCAAAAAGATCTGCGTATCAAGCAGATTTCAGAGGCGCTTAAAAACGCAGAAGCCGCAAAAATTAGCACACCGCAGCTTCAGCAAACTCAGGATGTGACCCAGGAAACGATGTTTCTGTTAGGTACTGTTGCCCTCAAATCAATGGTTGATAACGAAGCATCTCGCCCGCTGGTGTTCTCGGGCTCTTACTATCAGACCAAAAAGAATTTACTGGATATTCAGAACCTCAACGTTAATCCTGATACCATTCATGTCTATCGTTACGTTATGAAACCGGACCTTCCTTTCCGCCGTGATAGTCCTAAAAAGGCCGTAACCCTCATCCTCGCGATACTGCTTGGTGGTGTTATCGGTTCTGCTGTCGTCCTTGGCCGCAACGCGCTGAGAAACTACAAACCAAGAGCCTGATTTACAAAAAAAAGACCGGGTCGTCCCTAATACCGATCATTTAAGGATCGGTTGACCGATCCAGTGGCTGGTGTAAAAAGGGTTCATGTCTCTTCATGGACCCTTTTTAAATGGAACTTTCTCAGGCTCCCGGCATTATTCATCTCAGCGCACCGGAACATGCCTGTTCCCTTTCCGAACTCATCCACGCAGAACTTATCCGGTAAGCCTTCAGGCTGACCGATACCGTGACGCTCCGTAAACGTAAACCACCCTTGAATCAATGACATGGCTTATTGTCGGCATATCTGTTTTCTGTGACAGGCCGATGACCAATATTGTTAATCTCATGGATATCACTGACCGTTCGGGCGCGCCATTCACCGCACGAAGCGCCATTATCCAGCGCGGCAAAAAGCTCGGCGAGGGGGCTGTCCGGGAGCTTTTTGATATCACAGCAATACTGGAAGCAGCAGGCGTCACACCCGCAATGGCACGGACTGAACCTGTTTGCGGTGGATGGTGTGGTCTGGAGAACGCCTGATATGCGGGAGAACAGCGAAGCGTTCAGCAAACACGGCAACCAGCACAGCGAAGGCAACTATCCGCAGGTGCGCATGGTCTGTCTGATGGAGCTCAGCAGCCATCTGATTAACGCCAGCGCTTTCGACAGTGAGAGCGTCAGCGAAATGCGTCTGGCGGCACAGTTAACGGACCGGGTACCGGACAACAGTATCCCCCTGTTCGACAAGGGATATTACTCCCCGGGGCTGCTGCATCACTGGCAGCACGCCGAATAGAACCGGCACTGGCTGCTGCCCCTGATAAAGAATACGGAGTATAAGGTCGTGTGCCGTCTGGGGCGGGGTGACGAGCGGGTGAAGCTAAAAACGAGCCCGCAGGCCCGGAAACAATGGCCTGGACTGCCGGAAGAGGTCGCTGCCAGACTTCTGAGCCGGAAAGTGGACGGAAAGGAGAGGAAAGTCCTCACGTCTCTGGAAGACCCCTGTCGTTATCCGGCGGGTGCGGTGAGCGAGCTGTACCGTCACCGTACGAACAGGCGAGATGGCTGGTATTACCGGGAAGACGGGAGCGAAGTTACCCGAGAGAGCTCAGGGTGAAGGGCAAGAAATACCCGGATAAAAAAACTGCTGGTCATCTTAAGTGACCAGCATTAGGGTCTCCCCGGTCTTTTTTTATTTATGCCGTTTCCGCAAATTCTCAATCACCGTCGTTAAATCCAGCTCCTGATCCTGAAGCAGCACCAGCAGGTGATACATCAAATCCGACGCTTCGTTCGTCAGCTCCTCACGGTCATGCACGGTGGCCGCCAGCGCCGTTTCAACGCCTTCCTCACCCACTTTCTGCGCAATACGCTTGGTGCCGCTGGCATACAGTTTCGCCGTGTACGAGCTCTTGGGATCCGCTGATTTACGCTCTGCCAGCAGCTGTTCCAGCTGATAGAGGAACAGCCACTGGTGGCTCGCCTCGCCGAAGCAGCTGCTGGTGCCTTTGTGACAGGTCGGCCCAATCGGGTTGACCAGCACCAGCAGGGTGTCGTTGTCGCAGTCTGGCGTAATGCTGACCACATTCAGGAAGTGACCCGAGGTTTCCCCTTTCGTCCACAGGCGCTGTTTGGTGCGCGAGAAAAACGTCACCTTGCCGCTGTCGAGAGTTTTTGCCAGTGCCTCTTGGTTCATGTATCCCAGCATCAGCACTTCGCCTGAAACGGCATGCTGTACAACCACCGGCAGTAATCCGTCAGTTTTTTCCCAGTCCAGCTGCGCCTGTTGTTGCTCTGTTAACATACCCTGATCTCCACGCCCTGGTCGGCCAGGTACGTTTTTAACTCACCAATATTGATAATCTGTTTGTGGAACACGGAAGCGGCCAGCGCGCCGTCTACGTTCGCATCGCGGAAGGCTTCAAGGAAGTGTTCCATGGTGCCTGCGCCGCCGGAGGCAATCAGCGGAACCTGGCACACCGCGCGCACTTTTTTCAGCTGCTCGAGGTCGTAACCGTTGCGTACGCCGTCCTGGTTCATCATGTTCAGCACGATTTCACCTGCACCGCGTTTTTGTACTTCCTGCACCCAGTCCAGCGTCTCCCATTGGGTGACGCGCGTGCGGCTTTCATCGCCGGTGTACTGGTTAACGTGATATTTGCCCGTCGCGGTATCAAACCAGGTGTCGATCCCCACCACAATGCACTGCACGCCAAAGCGGTCCGCCAGACGCGTAATCAGCTCCGGATCTGCGAGTGCAGGGGAGTTAATCGAAATTTTGTCCGCACCGAAAGAGAGAATTTTCGCCGCATCGTCAGCAGATTTAATCCCGCCCGCCACGCAGAAGGGAATATCAATCACCTCTGCCACGCGCGCCACCCAGCTTTTGTCCACCACGCGGCCATCGCTGGAGGCGGTGATATCGTAAAATACCAGTTCGTCTGCGCCTTCTTCGGCATAGCGTTTAGCCAGGGGAACGATGTCGCCAATGATCTCGTGGTTGCGGAACTGCACGCCTTTTACAACCTGACCATCACGCACGTCCAGGCAGGGAATTATCCGTTTTGCCAGCATTGAATCGCCTCCTTCACCGTAAATTTGCCTTCAAGCAGCGCGCGACCCACGATCACGCCGCGTACACCGGTTCCGCGCAGAGCGGCGATATCCGCCAGGTCGCCGATACCGCCAGAGGACTGAAACGCCACCTGCGGATAACGCGCGCAAACCTCTTCATACAGCGAGACGTTAGAGCCTGCGAGCGTACCATCGCGTGAAATATCCGTGCACAGCACATGCTTCAGCCCTACGGGGAGATACATCCCGACCAGCTCTTCCAGCGTTACGCCGGAGTTTTCCTGCCAGCCGCTGACCGCGACCTGCTTGTTACCTTGCGCGTCAATGCGCACATCCAGCGCCAGCACCAGCGCATCCGCACCGAAGCGGCGGAACCAGCCCTTGACACTCTCAGGATCTTTCACAGCGGTCGAACCGACTACCACGCGCGCCACGCCCGCGTCCAGTAAGGCGGCAACATCGGCTTCCGTACGCACGCCGCCGCCCACCTGCACCGGGACGTCCACGCCAGCCACCAGTGTTTTAAGCAGCGGGATCTGGCGTTTGGCCGGATCTTTCGCGCCGGTCAGATCGACCAGATGCAACACCTCAGCGCCCTCGGCGGCGTAAGCCTGTAACCGCGGCAGCGGGTCGTTGCCGTAGTCGCGCTGCTGTCCGTAATCGCCCTGGTGGAGACGAACAACCGTGCCGTCAATTAAATCTAAAGCGGGAATTATCATCACATCTCCAGGAAATTTTTCAGCAGTTGCGCACCGGCGGCGCCGGAGCGTTCCGGGTGAAACTGCACGCCGTAAAAGTTATCTTTCTGCACGGCGGCGGTGAACGCCTCGCCGTAATTGCACTGGGCGATGGTGTAGGCATTCACGGGCATGGCGTAGCTGTGGACGAAATAGAAGTACGCGCCGTCTTCAATACCCTGGAACAGCCTGTTGCCCGCCTTCGGATAAACGCGGTTCCAGCCCATGTGCGGCAGCGGCAGGCCGTGGTCGGTCATTTTCGGCACGTCTTCTTCAATAATGCCCAGCAGATCAACGCCGTTGCTCTCTTCGCTGCGGCGGCCAAGCAGCTGCATGCCGAGGCAAATGCCCAGCACCGGCTGAGTACAGGCTTTGATGAGATCTACCAGCTCGCGCTCATGGATCTGATCCATCGCCGCCTGGGCGGTGCCAACGCCCGGCAGAAAGAGTTTATCCGCACGCAGCACCACGTCCGGGTCGCGGCTCACTACCGGCTCGTAGCCGTGGCGCATAATCGCCGACTGTACGGAGTTCAGGTTGGCGCATCCGGTGTCCAGAATCACCACGTTCATTACAGCACTCCTTTCGACGAGGGCAGGGCGTCACCTTCCACGCGGATCGCCTGGCGCAGGGTACGGCCAAAGGCTTTGAACAGGCTCTCGACGCGGTGGTGATCGTTTTTGCCTTTGGTTTTCAGGTGCAGCGTCAGGCCCATGGTGTAAGAAAGCGAGCGGAAGAAGTGTTCCACCATCTCGGTGCTGAGATCGCCCACGCGCTGGTAGGTAAAGTCGGCTTTGTATTCCAGGTGCGGACGCCCGGAGATATCCATCGCGCAGCGCGCCAGGCACTCGTCCATAGGCAGAACAAAGCCGAAGCGGTTGATGCCGCGCTTGTCGCCGAGCGCCAGCTTCAGGGCTTCGCCCAGCGCCAGGCCGGTATCTTCCACGGTGTGGTGATCGTCGATATACAGGTCGCCCTTAACGGTGATCTCCATGCGGAAGCCGCCGTGCGTGGCGATTTGATCCAGCATGTGGTCAAAGAAACCGACACCGGTGTGGATCTTGCTGCCGCCTTCGCGGTCGAGCCAGACCTTCACGTCGATCTGCGTCTCTTTGGTGTTGCGTTCAACGTGGGAATAGCGGTCGCGTCGGGTGAGCTGCTCGCCAATCATCTCCCAGTTTAGCGTGTCGCGGTTATAGCGCAGGCCCGCAATGCCCATGTTGTCCGCCAACGTGATATCCGTGACGCGATCGCCGATCACATAGCTGTTGGCTTTATCCAGCGCCTCTTCCGCCAGATAACGTTCAACAAGCTTCACTTTTGGCTTGCGGCAGTCGCACTCGTCGGCAGGCATATGCGGGCAGATCAGCACTTCGTCGAAGGCGATGCCCTGCGAGGTCAGCACCTGCATCATCAGGTTGTGCGGGCCGTCAAAGTCTACCTGCGGGAAGCTGTCGGTGCCCAGACCGTCCTGGTTGGTGATCATCACCAGCTTATAGCCTGCTTTCTGAAGCTTCAGCAGCACCGGGACCACGTCGGGTTCAAACGCCAGCTTGTCGAAACGATCGACCTGAAAATCGCTGGGTGGCTCCGAGATGATGGTGCCGTCACGATCGATAAAGAGATACTTCTGACTCATACTTTCTCCGCTTTCAGGGCGTCAATCACGCGCTGGCTCTCTGCACGGGTGCCGACGGTAATACGCAGGCAGCCGCTCAGGGTAGGTTGTTTATTCTGGTCTCGTAAGATAATGCCCTGATCCCACAACGATTTAAATATCGCGCTTGAGGCGGTGAAGCGCACCAGGATGTAGTTGGTTTCCGAGTCGAACACCTGCTCCACGCACGGAATCGTTTTAAGGGCATCAACAAGATACTGACGCTCTTCCAGGATCTGCGCCACACGCTCGCGCATCGCGCTGATGCCCTGCGGGGCCAGCGCCTGTGCCGCAATATCGGCAACCGGCGTTGAGAGCGGATACGGGGCAATCACTTTCAGCAGCAGGTCGATAACCGCTTTATTCGCCAGCGTAAATCCACAGCGAAGGCCAGCGAGGGCGAAGGCTTTGGAAAGGGTACGCAGCACAACGAGATGCGGATACTCCTCAAGCCAGCCTGTCAGCGTCGCCTGCGGGCAGAACTCAATGTAGGCTTCATCAGCGACGACCAGCGCCTTGCCGCGCGTCATCTCCAGCAGGGTGCGGATATCCTGCGGATGAATAATCTGCCCGGTGGGGTTATTCGGGCTACAGACAAACACCACCTTCACGCCGTCTAGGTTATCGGCGATGCCCTGCAAATCCAGCTGCCAGTTGTCGAGCGCCTGCACGTTGCGGCAGGCCACGCCAAAGGTTTCGGCGCTCACGCTGTACATCCCGTAGGTGGGCTGGCAGTACATCACCGCGTCTTTACCCGGTTCGCAGAACGCGCGGATCAGCAGCTCAATCCCTTCATCCGCCCCACGGCTGACCAGCACCTGCTCAGGCTTCACGCCTGCATACTGGGCATAGTTCTCGATCACCGCTTTCGGCTGACACTCCGGGTAGCGGTTCAGCGTCTGCTGCAAAAGCTCAAAGGCCACCGCCGTGGGATATTCGTTGGCATTCAGCCAGACGTCGCCGTTCCCGCCCAGACGACGCGCAGACTGATAGGGCGTCAGGCGACGGACATTTTCGCGGGCTAATTCTTCGATGTTCATGCTTGCTCCTTCAGGGCGGCAACGCGCAGCGTCACGGCATTTTTGTGGGCAGTCAGGCGCTCGGCGGCGGCAAGGGTTTCAATGGTCGACGCCAGCGAGGCAAATCCCTCGCGGGAGAGTTCCTGCACGGTCATGCGCTTCTGGAAATCCGCCAGCCCCAGGCTGGAGCAGGTTGAGGTATAGCCATACGTCGGCAGCACGTGGTTGGTGCCGGAGGCGTAATCCCCGGCGGATTCCGGTGACCAGTCGCCGAGGAACACCGAACCTGCGTTGGTTATGCTGTCGACCAGATCGCGCGCATTGCGGGTCTGAATAATCAGGTGCTCAGGACCGTACTGGTTGGAGATGGCGATGCACTGGTCAAGATCGCGGGCCACAATCAGGCGGCTGGCGGATAGCGCCTGACGCGCCGTTTCCGCACGCGGCAGGTCAGCCAGCTGACGCTCAACGGCGTCGCCCACGCGTTTTGCCATGTCGGCATCTGGCGTCAGTAAAATCACCTGCGAATCAGGGCCGTGTTCGGCCTGCGATAGCAGGTCAGAGGCCACGAAATCCGGGGTAGCGCCGCTGTCGGCAATCACCAGCACTTCAGACGGACCGGCAGGCATATCAATCGCCGCGCCGTCCAGACGCTGGCTGACCTGGCGTTTCGCCTCGGTCACGTAGGCATTGCCCGGGCCAAAGATTTTGTCGACCTTCGGAATGGATCCCGTCCCGAACGCCAGGGCAGAAATCGCCTGCGCACCGCCCACTTTATAGATCGCCTGCACGCCGCACAGCTTCGCCGCATACAGGATCTCGTCGGCGATCGGTGGCGGAGAGCAGAGCACCACCTTCTGACAACCGGCAATACGCGCCGGGGTGGCCAGCATCAGGACGGTCGAAAACAGCGGGGCAGAGCCGCCAGGAATATAGAGGCCGACGGACGCCACCGGGCGCGTCACCTGCTGGCAGCGTACGCCGGGCAGGGTTTCCACATCCACCGCCTGCAATTTCTGCGCGGTGTGGAAGGTATCAATATTCTTCACCGCGACGGCCATCGCCTGTTTGATGTCATCACCCAGACGATTGCTGGCATCAATAATTTCCTGCCCGGTAACCTGTAAAGCGCCGACTTCCGTCTTGTCAAACTTCGCGCTGTACTCGCGCAGCGCGTCGTCCCCGCGGGCTTTGACGTTATCGAGGATCTCCGCCACGGTGCGGGTGATGCTCTCCGAGGCGGAAATTGCCGGGCGCATCAGCAGCTCACGCTGTTGCGCGTCGCTACAGGTATTCCAGTCGATGATTGTGTTAAAGCTCATGGTCGTTACTCCATCATCTTCTCAATTGGCAGCACCAGAATGGAGCTTGCGCCCAGCGCCTTCAGTTTTTCCATCGTTTCCCAGAACAGGGTTTCGCTGCTGACCATGTGCATCGCCACGCGCTGCTGGTCGCCCGCCAGCGGCAGAATGGTTGGGCGCTCAGCGCCCGGCAGCAGGGCAATCACTTCGTCCAGACGCTCGGTTGGCGCATGCATCATGATGTATTTGGATTCACGCGCCTGAATCACGCCCTGAATGCGGGTCAGCAGTTTGTCTATGAGCTGCTGTTTGGCGTCGGCCATCTCGCCGTCGCGCTGGATAAGGCACGCTTTGGAGCGGTAGATCACCTCCACTTCGCGCAGGCCGTTCGCTTCCAGCGTGGCGCCGGTGGAGACGAGGTCACAGATGGCATCGGCCAGGCCCGCACGCGGCGCCACTTCAACAGAGCCATTCAGCAGACAGGATTTAAACTGCACGCCTTTTTGATCGAGGTAACGCTTCAGCAGGTGAGGGTAAGAGGTGGCGATACGTTTGCCGTTCAGCGCGGCCGGGCCGTCCCAGGCTTCATCGACCGGCGTGGCCAGCGACAGGCGGCAGCCGCCGAAGTCCAGACGACGCAGGGTAAAGTAGCGCGGATCTTCGCCCTGCGCGCGGCGGGTTAACAACTCTTCTTCCAGTACGTTTTCGCCGATGATGCCAAGGTCAACGACGCCATCCATCACCAGGCCCGGGATATCGTCATCACGTACGCGCAGAATGTCGATCGGCATATTTTCAGCCAGGGCGATCAGGCGTTGGGTGTGCAGGTTGATTTTAATCCCGCAGCGGGCCAGCAGTTCGCGTGAATCGTCGCTTAAACGCCCTGATTTTTGAATAGCTATGCGTAAACGTGAGTTATCTAACATTCTGTGTTCCTCGTTAACCTGTTTTAACCTGTCTGAATGCGGTCCAAAAAAAAGCCCCCGGAAGAAGATCTTCCGGGGGCTTTTTCATGCGTTCATGCACCACTGGAAGATCCAAACGTCTTCCAGCACACATCGCCTGAAAGACTAGTCAGGATGATGGTGATGATGGTGGTTTTTAAAAGGAACGCGGGTCATATAAATTCTCGTTGAATGCTTATGCATTTGATGTCTTTTAACCTAAACCAGTTGTACGCCATAAAGCAAGGGCTTTTTTTGATCATTAATTCATTTCATATTGATGGTATGAATTGTGCGTTCCACCAGGCTGGCGTAGCCTTATAACAAGCGTCGTTAAGCGGAGAATGTCATGAAAAAGGTCGCGATTGTCGGGTTAGGGTGGTTAGGAATGCCACTGGCGATGTCATTAGCCGCGAAAGGCTGGCAGGTGACAGGGAGTAAGACCACCCGGGATGGGGTTGAAGCGGCACGCATGTGCGGCATTGATGGTGTCGAGCTGCGTCTCGAACCCGAGCTTATCTGCGATACCGACGAGCTGGATGAACTGATGAATGTGGACGCGCTGGTCATTACCTTACCGGCGCGGCGCAGCGGCCCGGGTGAGTCTTTTTACTTGCAGGCGGTGCAGGAGATCGTCGACAGCGCCCTGGCGCACCATATCCCGCGTATCATTTTCACCAGCTCCACCTCCGTCTATGGCGATATCGACGGTACGGCGAAAGAAAACACCGAGCGCCGTCCGGTGACCGCCAGCGGCCGGGTGCTGAAAGAGCTGGAAGACTGGCTGCACAATCTGCCTGGTACGCAGGTGGATATCTTACGTCTGGCCGGGCTGGTGGGGCCGGGCCGTCATCCGGGGCGCTTCTTTGCCGGTAAATCCGCGCCGGATGGCCAGCACGGGGTTAATCTTGTGCATCTTGAGGATGTTATCGGCGCCATAGAACTGCTTTTGCAGGCTCCGAAAGGGGGGCACATCTATAATATATGTGCGCCTTCGCATCCGCCGCGCAGTACCTTTTATCCGCTGATGGCGCGCCAGCTGGGTCTGGCGCCGCCGGTATTCAGTGAGGCGCAGGGGGAACGCAAAGGCAAAATTATTGATGGCAATCGTATTTGCCATGAACTGGGATTTGAATATCAGTATCCCGATCCGCTGGTTATGCCCATGGAATAATTGCGCCGGCGGAGACAATCGCACACCGCAAGGGGGCGAAGATGAAACCGCTGCTGGATGTTCTTGTTATTCTGGATGCGCTGGAAAAAGAGGGGAGCTTTGCCGCCGCCTCGGCGAAGCTCTATAAAACCCCTTCGGCTCTGAGCTACACCGTGCAAAAGCTCGAGAGCGATCTTAATATCCAAATCCTTGACCGCACCGGGCATCGCGCGCGTTTCACCCGCACAGGGCAGATGCTGCTGGAAAAAGGGCGTGACGTGCTGCATACGGTTCGCGAGCTGGAAAAACAGGCCGTCAAACTTCACCAGGGCTGGGAAAATGAGCTGGTGATTGGGGTTGATGATACTTTCCCTTTCTCCCTGCTTACTCCGCTTATTGAGGCGTTCTATCAGCGCCATAGCGTCACGCGGCTGGTTTTTATTAATGGCGTGCTGGGCGGTTCCTGGGAGGCCCTGACGCAGGGCAGGGCGGATATCATCGTTGGGGCGCTGCATGAGCCTCCCCAGTTAAGTGAATTTGGTTTTGCGCGGCTGGGCGTTCTGGAGCAGGTTTTTGCCGTTGCGCCTCATCACCCGCTGGCGAATGAACCGGAGCCTGTTACCCGACGCGTCATTAAAAACTATCGTGCCATTGTGGTTGGAGACAGTTCTCGCCCCGAATGCGGCATTTCATCGCAGCTGCTGGATGAGCAGGAGGCCATCACCGTTTTTGATTTTAAAACCAAGCTGGAGCTGCAAATAAGCGGCCTGGGGTGCGGTTACCTTCCCCGTTATTTAGCGCAGCGGTTTATTGACAGCGGAGCGCTGGTGGAAAAACAGGTTTTAGCGCAGAGCAGTAACGAATCGGTATGGGTGGGCTGGAATGAACAGACCGCCGGGCTTGCCAGCGCCTGGTGGCGAGACGAAATTTTAGCAAATAGTGCTATCGCTACAGTTTACACTCAGGCAGGTGATGGGAAATCAATCAGTTAGTAAAATTAATTTATGGGCAGGTTTCTCAATGTATTGCCTTTTGTATCTGGAATAGGGCAAAATGCCGCCGCTGCAAACAAATGAATAATCGACGATATAAAAGGCGTCGGTTATTTTTTTTTGCATGTACGAAACGAAACTAAAAACCAAGAGGCCGGGCTTCGTACCGGATAGATATTTACTAAAATCCGACAGTTGTTGTCGCTGAGGAAGAAAGAAATGGGGCAATTTTTCGCTTACGTGGCGGTTATTACCGTAAAGGAGAATAACTATGTCGCATAACGCAACTCCAAACACCTCTCGCGTGGAATTACGTAAAACGCTTACGTTGATTCCGGTTGTTATGATGGGCCTTGCCTATATGCAACCGATGACGCTGTTCGATACATTCGGTATCGTATCAGGCCTTACTGACGGTCACGTTGCAACGGCGTACGCCTTTGCGCTGGTCGCCATCCTCTTTACAGCGCTGAGCTACGGTAAACTGGTTCGCCGTTTCCCGTCCGCAGGCTCTGCGTATACCTATGCTCAGAAATCCATTAGCCCGGCGGTTGGCTTTATGGTGGGCTGGTCATCACTGCTGGACTACCTGTTCATGCCGATGATCAACATTCTGCTGGCAAAAATTTACTTCGAAGCGCTGGTACCTTCCGTGCCGTCGTGGATCTTCGTTGTGGCGCTGGTGGCCTTTATGACCATCTCTAACCTGCGCAGCATCAAGACCGTGGCTAACTTCAACACCCTGATTGTGATCCTTCAGATGGGGATTGTTGCGGTTATCGTTGGCCTGATCATCTACGGCGTTTCCCACGGTGAAGGCGCAGGTACGCTGACCAGCACCCGTCCGTTCTGGTCTGAAGGCGCGCACGTAGTGCCGATGATCACCGGTGCGACTATCCTTTGCTTCTCGTTCCTGGGCTTCGACGGTATCTCTTCTCTGTCTGAAGAGACCAAAGACGCTGAGCGCGTGATCCCGAAAGCGATTTTCCTGACCGCGCTGATTGGCGGCCTGATCTTCATCGGTGCGTCTTACTTCTTACAGCTGTACTTCCCGGATATCTCTCGCTTTAAAGATCCGGATGCATCACAGCCTGAAATTATGCTGTACGTGGCGGGTAAAACCTTCCAGTGGGGCGTGCTGATCTTCTCCAGCGTCACCGTACTGGCTTCCGGTATGGCAGCGCACGCGGGCGTTTCTCGTCTGATGTACGTGATGGGCCGTGACGGTGTGTTCCCAACCCGCTTCTTCGGTTACGTGCATCCTAAATGGCGTACCCCGGCGTGGAACGTGCTGCTGGTGGGTGCTATTGCCCTGCTGGCGATTAAATTCGACCTGGTAACGGCCACTGCGCTGATTAACTTTGGTGCGCTGGTGGCGTTCACCTTCGTTAACCTCTCCGTGATTTCGCAGTTCTGGATCCGTGAGAAGCGCAACAAGACGCTGAAGGACCACATCAACTATCTGGTGCTGCCAGTGTGTGGTGCCCTGACGGTGGGCGCCCTGTGGATCAACCTGGAAGAGAGCTCAATGGTTCTGGGTCTGATCTGGGGTGCAATCGGCCTGATTTACCTGGCTTGCGTGACCAGAAGCTTCCGCAACCCGGTTCCTCAGTACGAAGACGTCGCGTAAGACTGTGTCGGGTGGCGGCTATGCTCAACCCGACCAACAGTTTCGTAGGCCGGGTAAGCGTTAGCGCCACCCGGCAAAAAAAGCCGGAGACATCGCCTCCGGCTTTTTTGTACCCGCTATTCAGACAATCTCTTGCGCATACTGGAACAGCGCTTTCAGCAGCGCCTGCTTCTCAGCATTCCCTTCATACTGACCGTAAAGCATCTCCAGCTCCTGGGCGTAGCTATTAAGAAACTCCGGCGTAAACACGTTGCGCCGATGCTGTAACCAGCGTTCCTGCTCTGCTTCATCCAGCGTGCCGGGATAGTTGCGCGCGCGATAATTAAACATCAACTTCTCAATGCGCTTATCTGCGAAGGTGATATCCAGCGCGGGCAGGTTACGCGGGTCGGTTTGCAGCACGATGTTCATCGCCGCGCGATCGGCGTCGCTGAAGAAGCCGTTATAAAGCTGCGCATCCACATTCTCAGACGGCACGAACGGCTCTGCTTCGGCAAAAATGGCGACGACTTTCTCGCGCACCTGCGGGTTGTCGCGCAGCACTTTCAGGTTGTCGAGGCAGTGCTGACGGTTTATCCCCAGCCGGTCGGCGTCTTCCGGGCGCAGCGTGTTGGCCTGCGCCAGCACCGGGCACTTATTGATATGCACCAGTTTTACCGGTACGGCTGGCAGGTCACCCAGCGCCTCTTTCGGGGTATAGAGCCGTTCACGTAAGGTGTCGCTGTCAAGCTCAAGCAGCGGCGAGATATCCCCGGCGAGATCCACCATGATGACGGCGTTACGGTTGTCCGGATGCCAGGCAAGCGGCGCCACCCAGCTTGTGTTCCCGCGCCACGCGCCGAACATCCCTGAAATATGCACCAGCGGTTTCATCTGCGGCACGTCAATCAGCGTCATCAGCTTTTGCTTGCTGCGATGGCTCAACAGATACTCAAACAGGCGCGGCTGCGCGGTTTTTACAAGTTTCGCCATTGCGATGGTTGCGTAAACGTCTGCCATCGCGTCGTGGGCGTTGCTGTGCTCGATGCCGTTGGCCCGCGTCAGGTGCTCGAGCCTGAAGCTCGGCATGCCGTCGTCGTTCTCCGGCCAGTTAATCCCCTCCGGGCGCAGCGCATAGCAGGCGCGCATGATATCCAGCAAATCCCAGCGTGAATTACGGTTCTGCCAGCTCCATGCATACGGATCGTAGAAGTTGCGGTAGAAGATATTGCGCGTCACTTCATCGTCAAAACGGATGTTGTTGTAACCCACCACGCAGGTATTGGGCACCGTGAACAGGTCGTGGATGCGACGGGCAAATTCTGCCTCGCTAACGCCTTTATCCCGCGCTTCCTGAGGCGTGATGCCCGTCACCATTACCGCGCCCGGCTGCGGCAGATAGTCATCGGCGGGTTTACAGTAAAACACCTCGGGTTCACCGATGACGTTAAATTCGTCATCGGTTCGGATAGCCGCAAACTGCGCCGGTCGGTCCAGCGCCGGATGGGTGCCAAAGGTTTCGTAATCGTGGAACAAAAAAGTCGGGCGCGCGGCAGAGTCAGACACCAGTAATCTCATCCTGTTAAAAATTGACGTCTCTATGGTAAACGATTGGGGTGAGCAGTCCGAATAAAAAGCACCGTCAGGCAAGAAATTTGCGAGATTTGTTCCGAAAAAATCTGCGCGTTGTCACATTTTTTTGCAATTAAGGCAGGTAACGACATCAGAACTCCCGTAAAAAGGTCATCGATTTTTACTGACCTGAGGATATACCGTTGAAACGCCGTCTGTTTATTGCTGTTTCTTTACTCGCTTCGAGTATTTCATCCGCGCTGGCTGCCGAGCCGCTGGATTTTTCACCTCAGCCGCCTGCCATCCAGGCTGGCTCCTGGGTATTGATGGATTACACCACGGGTCAAATCTTAACGGCGGGCAACGAACATCAGCAGCGCAATCCGGCGAGCCTGACCAAACTGATGACGGGGTACGTTGTCGATCGCGCCATTGATAGCCACCGCATCAGCCCCGATGACATTGTGACGGTCGGACGTGACGCCTGGGCAAAAGGCAATCCGGTCTTTGACGGTTCGTCGCTGATGTTTCTGAAGGAGGGCGATCGGGTTTCCGTGCGCGATCTCAGCCGCGGCCTGATTGTTGATTCCGGCAATGACGCCTGCGTGGCGCTGGCGGATCACGTGGCGGGCGGTCAGCCGCAGTTCGTCAGGATGATGAATGACTACGTTGAAAAGCTGAACCTGCGCGATACCCACTTCGAAACCGTACACGGGCTGGATGCACCGGGTCAGCACAGCTCCGCTTACGATCTCGCCGTACTTTCCCGAGCCATCATTCACGGCGAGCCTGAGTTCTACCACATGTACAGCGAAAAGAGCCTGACCTGGAACGGCATCACCCAGCAGAACCGCAACGGCCTGCTGTGGGATAAGACCATGAACGTGGATGGCCTGAAAACGGGACACACCTCGGGCGCGGGCTTTAACCTGATTGCCTCTGCGGTGGACGGTCAGCGTCGACTGATTGCGGTGGTGATGGGGGCAGACAGCCCGAAAGGACGTGAAGATCAGGCGCGCAAGCTGCTGCACTGGGGACAGCAAAATTTTGATACGGTGCAGATCCTGCATAACGGTAAAAAAGTGGGAACCGAGCGCATCTGGTACGGCGATAAAGAGCAGATCGCGCTGGGCACGGATCAGGACTTCTGGCTGGCATTACCCAAATCGGAAGTGCCGAACATCAAGGCGAAATACGTGATGGATAAAAAAGAGCTGGAAGCGCCGATCGCCGCGCATCAGCGGGTAGGGGAGATCCAGCTGTACGATCGTGACAAGGTGGTCGCGCACTGGCCATTGGTTACGCTGGAAAGCGTTGAAAAGGGCGGCCTTTTCTCCCGCCTCGGCGATTATCTGCATCATAAGCTCTGACCTTTTTGGGCAGACTGGCAGTGTTGCGAGTCTGCTCACATAATAAACACTCCTGGTTTGCCGATAATCTCGATTCTGCTTTATAGTGTATATATATACAGTAATGAACGGAGGCAGCATGGACTACAGCATCAGGCAGCAACAGAAACGTACGATCGCTGGCTTTCATCTCGTGGGGCCGTGGGAAAAGACGGTCAAGCAGGGATTCGAACAGCTGGTCATGTGGGTAGACGGGCGTCATATTCAGCCGCAGGAGTGGGTGGCCGTTTATTATGACAATCCGGATGACGTTCCGGCAGAAAAGCTCCGCTGCGTTACCGCCGTAACGGTAGCGGACGATTTCACTATCCCTGAGAACAGTGAAGGGGTGATGATAACCGAAATTGCTGCCGGAGAGTACGCTATTGCCGCCGCGCGCGTTGAAAATCATGATTTCGCCACTCCGTGGTATCAGTTCTTCAACTCCCTGCTGGAAGACAGCAAATTCCAGATCGCGGCAAAACCCTGCTTCGAACGCTATCTGAACGATGGCAATGCTGACGGCTACTGGGATATTGAGATGTTTGTACCGGTAGAGCACAAAGTGAGATAATCCTGCGGAATGCAGGGTTTTTCAGCCGGGCGCGATCCACCCGGCTGAAAACACAGTACAATTGTGGTTTGCCGTAGAGCTGGAGACGGGTGTGCGCCCCGACAAGTCATTAACCCCTTTTGAAATTCGGTTATACAAACATTATCGCGTGGTGCACGGTTGCCGCATTGCGCTGGCGTTTGTGTTGACCTTCGTACTGGTTCGTCTGCTGGATATCCCGGAAGGGACGTGGCCGCTGATCACGCTGGTGGTGGTGATGGGGCCGATCTCATTCTGGGGGAACGTGGTCCCGCGCGCTTTCGAACGCATAGGCGGCACCGTTTTAGGCTCAGCGCTTGGGCTTATCGCCCTGAAGCTGGAGCTGATCTCGTTTCCGGTCATGTTGCTGTGGTGCGCGGTGGCGATGTTTCTTTGCGGGTGGCTGGCCCTCGGCAAGAAACCGTATCAGGCGCTGCTGATTGGCATTACGCTCGCGGTTGTGGTCGGCGCACCGGCGGGCGATATGACCACCGCATTGTGGCGAAGCGGGGACGTGATCCTCGGCTCGTTGCTCGCCATGCTGTTTACCGGCATCTGGCCGCAGCGTGCCTTCCTGCACTGGCGCATTCAGATGGCAAACTACGTCACGGCATTTAATCGGGTCTACCAGGCCGGGTTTTCGCCGAATCTGATTGAGCGCCCGCGGCTGGAAAAGCACCTGCAAAAAATCCTCAATGATGTGGTCAAAATGCGTGGGTTAATTACGCCAGCAAGCAAAGAAACCCATATCCAGAAAGCCATTTTTGAAGCTATTCAGACGGTCAGCCGTAATCTGGTCTGTATGCTTGAACTGCAAATCAATGCCCACTGGGCCTCACGTCCCAGCCATCTTCTGATGCTCAACGCGCATACGCTGAAAGAGACGCAGCAGATGACGCAACAGACCCTGCTGACCATCGCTCATGCGCTCTATGAAGGTAACCCGCAGCCGATACGGGCGAACAGCGAGCGGCTGAACGAAATCGTCGCCGAGCTCAAACAGCTGATGAATGAGCGCCAGGGCGACAATGTGGCGGAAACGCCCATCCACGGTTATGTCTGGCTGAGTATGGAGCTGGCGCGACAGCTGGAGTTGTTATCGCAGCTGATTTGCCGGGCACTGCGCAAATAAAAAGCGTATGTGATGCCTGCTGCTTCGATTCAGCAACAATTAGGGTTATGATGGTTTTAAACGATATACTCATTGTCATTCGCAGCCGCTGTCTGTTAAAACGGTTGCTTTAACGAATCCGAATCTCACATTATCAGGGGTGTAAAAATGGAAACTACCAAGCCTTCGTTCCAGGATGTTCTGGAGTTCGTCCGCCTGTTCCGCCGCAAAAACAAGCTACAGCGCGAAATCCAGGACGTAGAGAAGAAGATCCGTGACAACCAGAAACGTGTCCTGCTGCTGGACAACCTGAGCGACTACATCAAGCCTGGCATGAGCGTTGAAGCTATTCAGGGCATCATCGCCAGCATGAAGAGCGATTATGAAGATCGCGTTGATGACTACATCATCAAAAACGCTGAGCTGTCCAAAGAGCGTCGCGACATCTCCAAGAAGCTGAAAGTGATGGGCGAAATCAAAAACGTCGACGCTAAAGGCGAGTAATCGCACACTCTGTTGCCCGGTGGCGCTGCGCTTACCGGGTCTACAGGACTGTTATCACGTAGGTCGGGTAAGGCGAAGCCGCCACCCGACAATTTTACCGAACGCAGAAAAGCAAAAAGCCTGCTCTAAAAGCAGGCTTTTTAAATTTGGCTCCTCTGACTGGACTCGAACCAGTGACATACGGATTAACAGTCCGCCGTTCTACCGACTGAACTACAGAGGAATCATTGTGGAGGCTTATCTTAGCGGCGAAAAAACTTTTGTCAAACCTGATCTCAGGCAAAAGCGTTTGTTTGATGATTCTGTCGTCATTTTGTTGTAAATCCAAACATAATTTTATGGAAAATACTTTGCAGGATACGCATTTCTGCCCCATCATTTGAAATGGAGTTTCAACTTTCTCGCTAAGGTCCATTTTGAACGTCACCGCACCCCTACGCCAGGCGATTATGCGCACGCCCTGGTATGCAAAACGTAAGAGTTATCGAGTTCTCTTCTGGCGTGAAATCACCCCCCTTGCCGTGCCTATTTTCCTGGAGAATACCTGTGTCCTGTTGATGGGCGTGCTGAGCACCTTTCTGGTGAGCTGGCTCGGTAAAGAAGCCATGGCCGGGGTAGGGCTGGCGGACAGTTTCAATATGGTGGTGATGTCCTTCTTTGCCGCTATCGATCTCGGTACGACGGTGGTGGTGGCGTTTAGCCTGGGCAAGCTCGATCCGAAGCGTGCCCGCGAAGCGGCCAGACAGTCGCTGATGATCATGACCCTCTTTTCGATCATCCTTGCGGCGGTTATCCATTATTACGGCAAAGAAATTATCGATTTTGTCGCGGGAGAAGCGACCAGTGAAGTGAAGGATCTGGCTCTCACCTACCTGGAAATGACGGTGCTGAGTTATCCGGCGGCTGCCATCGCGCTGATTGGTAGCGGTGCGCTTCGTGGTGCAGGGAATACCAAAATCCCGCTGCTGATCAACGGCGGCATGAACATCCTGAACATCATTATCAGCAGCGTTTTGATTTACGGCGTCTTTTCCTGGGAGGGGCTGGGCTTTGTCGGCGCGGGTTTAGGGCTGACCATTTCCCGCTATATTGGTGCGGCGGCGATAATCGGCGTACTGATGGCGGGAATTACGCCATCGCTGCGCCTGACGCTGAAAAGCTATTTCCGTCCGCTTAACTTCGCCATTATCTGGGAAGTGATGGGGATTGGGATCCCGGCCAGCATCGAATCCGTGTTGTTTAACGGTGGGAAACTGCTGACGCAGATGTTTGTTGCCGGGATGGGAACAGACGTCATCGCCGGCAACTTTATTGCCTTCTCCATCGCCTCACTCATTAACCTGCCGGGAAACGCGCTGGGGTCGGCGTCGACGATCATCACCGGCAGACGTCTCGGAAAGGGGCAGATAGGGCAGGCGGAACGGCAGCTTCGGCATGTCTTCTGGCTTTCAACCATTGGGCTGACGGCGATTGCGTGGGGAACTGCGCCTTTTGCCGGGCTGATGGCCTCGTTTTATACGCATGAAAATGACGTGAAAGAGGTCGTGAAGGTGCTCATTTGGCTCAACGCGGCGTTTATGCCAATTTGGGCCGCGTCCTGGGTACTTCCTGCCGGATTGAAAGGGGCGCGCGATGCCCGGTTTGCGATGTGGGTCTCCATGCTCGGCATGTGGGGCTGTCGCGTCGTGGCGGGCTACACGCTGGGGGTAATGTTAGGTATGGGCGTTGTCGGCGTCTGGCTGGGGATGTTCCTTGACTGGGCCGTGCGCGGGGCGCTGTTCTACTGGCGCATGGTGAGCGGGCGCTGGCTGTGGAAATATCCGCGGAAAAAACCGGAGCAGGAGGTTTCGGAAACGGCAAGTGCCTGACAAATGTGCGAAGTGGAGAATAAATCGGCAAACGATTGAAAATCTGCATTCACCCTTTGACATCCTCAGGGCGCATCGATAATATGCGCCCCGTTCACACGATTCCTCTGTAGTTCAGTCGGTAGAACGGCGGACTGTTAATCCGTATGTCACTGGTTCGAGTCCAGTCAGAGGAGCCAAATTTAAAAAGCCTGCTTTTAAAGCAGGCTTTTTGCTTTTCTGCGTTCGTGAAATTGTCGGGTGGCGCTCCGCTTACCCGACCTACGGAATCCCAGGCCGGGTGAGTGGTGTGCGTGATGTGTCCTTGTTATCAGCGGAACGGTGGCTCATTAAAGGTGCGCAGCTTGCGGGAATGCAGTTTGTCGCCCTCTGCACGCAGTAAATCGATGGCGCGAATACCAATCTGAAGATGCTCTGAGATCGCCCCTTCGTAAAAACGGTTCGCCTGGCCCGGCAGTTTGATCTCGCCGTGCAGCGGTTTATCGGACACGCACAGCAGCGTGCCGTAAGGGACGCGGAAGCGGTAGCCCTGGGCGGCAATGGTGGCGCTTTCCATATCGATTGCGACCGCACGGCTGAGATTGAAACGCAGGGCGGAGGCGGAATAGCGCAGCTCCCAGTTACGATCGTCGGTGGTGACGACCGTACCGGTACGCAGGCGCTGCTTCACCTCTTCACCCGGCATGCCGCTCACCTCTTTAGTGGCGTCGTACAGAGCGCGCTGCACTTCCGCGATACTCGGGATAGGAATATCCGGCGGCAGAACCGCGTCAAGGACATGGTCGTCACGCAGATAAGCGTGGGCGAGGACGTAATCGCCAATCAGCTGGCTTTCACGAAGGCCGCCGCAGTGGCCGATCATCAGCCAGACGTCCGGGCGCAGTACCGCCAGATGGTCGCAGATGGTTTTCGCATTCGACGGGCCAACGCCGATGTTAATCAGCGTAATGCCCTGACCGTCGGCGGTGATCAGGTGCCAGGCTGGCATCTGGTGCTTTTTCCACGCCAGGTCGGAGATGGCTTCTTCCGGTGCTTCGGTTTCGGCGGTGATCCAGATCCCGCCCGCGCAGGAGAGGGCGATGTAAGGGCTGTCCGGATCGAGGATCTGGCTACAGCCCCAGCGGACAAATTCGTCTACGTAGCGGGTGTAATTGGTAAACAGCACGAACGGCTGGAAATGTTCGGCAGGGGTGCCGGTGTAGTGACGCAGGCGTGCCAGCGAGAAATCGACACGGCGGGCATCAAAGTGCGACAGCGGTGAAAACTCTGCCGGGTGATAGATCCCGTCCGCCGTCTCATCGCCAATCTGCGACAGCTCAGTGGTCGGGAAATGGCGGGTCAGTCCCGCGCTCATGGAGCGATCCAGCGTCAGCGCCGAGCCGTCTATCACGTACGGATAAGGGATCTCATGCAGGGACGGCTCAACGCTGATATGCGCGCCGTAATCCTGATACAGCAGGGTAAGCTGCTCTTCCAGATAGGGGCGGAACAGCGCAGGTCGCGTGATGGTCGTGCTGTAACAGCCGGAGTGGGTGAAACGCGCATAGGCGCGGGTTTTTGGATTGCTGCTGGCGCTGCCGTCCCAGGTGACAGAGAGCGATGGATAAACAAAAAGGCCCTGGGTTCTGGCCTTTTCATCGGGAAGTTTCCCTGTTTCGATATAGTCACTGATGGCGCTGCGCAGTGCATTGACGGACTGTTCATACAGCGCGTCGAGTTTTTCCAGCGCCTGAGCCGGGGTCAGGCTGGAGCCCTTATTATTCATGTCTGTCTCCTTGTTCCACAGGTGTGCGGCTATACCCGATAGTATGTCACACGCCTGTGAAACAAAAGTGAGGAGATCAGCTGTGCGCGGTTTCCTTCATCAACAGGGCGGTGGCGGCAGAAAGCAGGCAACCCGCCAGCAGATAAATCGCCACGCTGTGCCAGTTACCGCCCGAGAACGTCACCAGCGCGGCGGCGATAAACGGCGTAAACCCGCCGCCGACCACGCTCGCCACCTGATATCCCACGCCCGCGCCGCTGTAGCGGTAGCTTGCGCCAAACAGCTCGGTGAACATTGGCTGCTGCACGCAGACCACCATATCGTGAGCGATGTTCGCAAGCATGATCGCGAAGAAGACAATCCAGAAGACCGACTGTGCCTCCAGCGCCATAAAGAACGGCCAGGCGCTGAGTGTGCCGATGAGCGCCCCGGTGATATACACCCGTCGACGGCCAAAGCGATCCGCCAGCCAGGCGAAGCAGGGGATGGTCAGGCAGCTGATCCCGCCCACTACCAGGCCAATATTCAGGAACAATTCCCGCGGCAGGCCGAGGTTTTGCGTGGAATAGTTCAGGGCAAAGGCGGTGACGATATACATCGTCAGCAGTTCGCACAGGCGCAGGGCGATGATTTTCAGAAAAGCGCCAGGGTGCTGCACCAGCGCTTCCATCACCGGCAGCCGTTTTTTCGCGACCGGTTTTTCGCGCTGCTGTCGTTCAAACTCAGCTGACTCTTCCATGCCGTTACGGATCCACTGGGCCACCACGACCAGCACAATGCTGAAGATAAACGGAATACGCCAGCCCCAGCTCAGGAACTGCTCGTCTGTCGTGAGCTGGCTTATTAGCGACACCAGGCCCGTGGAGAGCAGCAGACCCACGCCATAACCCACCTGCACGCCGCTGCTGTAAAACGCTTTCTTGTTCTTCGGCGCGCTTTCCACGGACAGCAATGCCGCACCGCCCCATTCACCGCCGACGGCAAAGCCCTGAATGGCGCGCAGCGTCACCAGCAACACCGGAGCCCACCAGCCAATCGAGGCAAAGGAGGGCAAAATACCGATCAGCGCGGTGGCAATGCCCATCATCCAGACGGTGAGCATCAGCATACGTTTCCGGCCAAGGCGGTCACCGAAGTGGCCGAAAATTACCCCACCCAGCGGACGAAACAGAAAACCGACGCCGAAGGTGGCAAACGCAGCAAGCGTGCCCATGGCGGGGCTGATCTGTGGAAAGAATTCACGGTTAAAGACCAGCGCAGCGGTTATACCGTAGAGCAGAAAGTCATACCAGTCGACGACGGCGCCTGCGAAGCTACCTAAAGCGGCGCGGCGGGCGCGGTTAAGCGAAGGTGTCTCCTCGTTGCGGCGAGCGGAGATAAGGGTGGAGTCCATAGTTGTCCTGTCTGTACTGATTTTTAATTATTGGTATAAGAAAAGGTCACTCACATCGCGGCCGTCATATTGACGGAATGTATGAGACTACCGCGACAGGCGGCCTGAGAAAACGTTTTTATCTTTCCTGAAAGCGCTAAATAAATATATTTCATCTTACCCCGCCCCAACATAAATCAGCCTGTTTGGCTCCGGTTAGGTCTGGATGGTTTACAGTAATAACGATCGCAACGTGACGTAAGCTGAGGGAATAACCATGCAACGCCTCTTTCCTGCACTCTGGGTCGTTCTGTTTTTAGTGGTTTCGCCGCTGCATGCGGAGCCTAAAGTTTATGGCGAGCAGCGCATTCACCGCTGGTGGGACGCGCTGACGGACGATATTTCTCAGACCTGGGAGCAGCCGGAGCGTTACGATCTCTATCTGCCGTTTCTGAGCTGGCACGCTCGCTTTATGTACGATAAAGAAAAAACGGACAATTACAACGAAATGCCGTGGGGCGGGGGGCTGGGCATATCTCGCTACAGCGACGAGGGCAACTGGAGCGCGCTCTTTGCCATGATGTTTAAAGATTCCCACAACGAGTGGCAGCCCGCGATGGGCTACGGCTGGGAAAAAGGGTGGTATCTCGATAACGCGAAAGATTTCCGCCTGGGGCTGGGCGCCGCGGCGGGCATCACGGCCCGCGACGACTTTGCTAACTATGTTCCGCTTCCGTTTATCTTTCCCCTGTTCTCCGCCGGGTACAAGCGCGTTACCGTTCAGTTCACCTATATTCCCGGAACCTACAACAACGGCAACGTGCTGTTTGCCTGGCTGCGGCTGGGCTTTTAAAGGGTGATCACTTTTTTAGCCACCGCGTTGGAGAGGATCAGCAGAGAAAACAGGACCGACGTTATAAAGGTGAGCACGATCAGGGCAAGCTTGATGCTCAGCGAGGTCACCGGAATAAGGGCCGTCAGCAGGTGAAACACCGAGTAGTGCATAATATATACCCCGGTCATCGTTTTGCTGATGGCGGCCAGCACGGACTCCTTAAACTCCGCATTGCGGCGAAAGCGTACGCCATTTGCCGCAATCACCAGCGCGATAATCAGAATGTAGATTTGCGATCCGGTGAGAATAAAGGCGTTTCTGTCTGCTTTAAATAGCGCAAAAAAGAAGTGCCGCTCGTAAAACCACGTGAAGAGATAAATAAACGGTATGGCAATCACCGCGGTCCTGACCACATTTTTGCGGCCGATCCACGCCGCGATCTGCGGATCGCAAAAGAGCTGCCCCGTCAGATAAAACAGCAGCCACGTCCACAGGCGATACTGCGGCGACAATGAAAGGACGTGGGCATCAGGATAGAGGGCTGACAGCAAATCGTACCCGTATGAGAAAAGCAGCAGGGCGGCAATAACCCCGCAAAAGAGCGTTCGTCGCTGGCTGAGCCACTCCACCACCGGGTGAAACGTGTAAATCACGATAAACGCGAACACGAACCAGGGCTGGATCAGATATCCGCGCTGATAGGGCTCCCACAGGTAGTAAATCGTTACCCAGAACAGAAAGACGATCACCAGGCTTTTGATCTTATCCAGCTGCCAGCGCGTGCCGTGTCGGGATTGCCCGTCCAGATACCCTGCAACCACAAAAAATAACGGCGTGGCGATGGTCGAAATGAAGGTTAAAAAACCGAGGATCCAGTGATAGTCATAATCGTAATGATCCCAGGTGTTGTAGATGGTGAAAAAGGTGACCGCCGTCATACAGCCCAGCGTCTTGATGATATTCAGCCCTGTCGCATTCATTGTTGTTCAGCTTTGTCCTTACGATGGAAACACGCGTAAATTACGGGGAGTACCAGCAGCGTCAGGATTGTAGCAAACCCAAGCCCAAACATAATCACAACGGCCATGCTCTGGAAGAACACATCCAGCAGCAGAGGGGCGAGGCCGAGTACGGTCGTAAAGGCGGTGAGCAGGATGGGACGCAGGCGCGACGTGGCGGCGTACACGATAGCACTGTGCTGATCCTGCTGCGCTTTCTGCTGTTCTATCTCTTCCACCAACACAATGCCGTTGCGGATCAGCATCCCGCTCAGGCTCAACAGGCCAATCAACGCCATAAAGCCAAAGGGGATGCCGGTAATTAAAAACCCCGGCGTCACGCCGATCAGCGCCAGCGGCACGGTCAGCCAGATAGCGACGGCGTTTTTCACCGAACTGAACATCAGCACCGTGATCACAAACATCACCAGATACCCGAGCGGCAGCGTGGTAAATAGCCCCTGCTGCGCTTCGCTGGAGTTCTCCGCGTCCCCGCCCCACTCAATGCTGTAGCCGTGAGGCAGGGGCAGGGCATCTATTTGCGGCTTCACGCGGGCGAGAATATCGCCGGAGGTTTGCTGGCTCAACGGGTCAGGGTCGGTCTGCACGGTCAGCACGCGCGAGCGGTCACGGCGCAGGATCAGCGGATCTTCCCACTCCAGCGCGAAGCCGCTGACGACGTTGCTCAGCGGAATATACTGCTGCCGGGTCTGGCTCCAGACCAGGACGTTGTTCAGGTGGTTGGCGTCCAGCCGCTCGCTTTCCGGCGGGCGCACTACCACGGGCAGCAGATCGCTTCCTTCACGGTACAGTCCTGCCCGGCTGCCGGAGAAATTCATCTCCAGTGCGTTATCGACGTCCTGCTTATCCACGCCAAGCTCACGTCCGAGCGCGGTGACGTACTGCGGGCGGATCACTTTGCTGCGGTTTTGCCAGTCGTTCCTGACGCTGTCCGTCGCCGGATCGCGCGTAAGAATGTTGTCTACCTGGCTGGCGATCAGACGCAGCCTGTCGGGATCGGGGCCTTTAATACGTATTTCAATGGCGCTGTCGCCGGAGGGGCCAAACATCACCCGTTTCGTGCTGGCGTTAACCTGCGGATAGTTTCGTGCGATGTACTCATCAACGTGGCGGGTCAGGGCGGGGATGTTACGCTGGTCGTCCATTCTCACCATGATTTGCGCATAGTTGCTGTACTGCCGTTGTCCGCTGTAGGTCAAAATAAATCGCATACTTCCCTGACCAATCGTCGAGACCGTGGTTTCCACGCCAGGCTGGCCGTTAATGGTTTTCTCGATATCATCGGTCATCTTCTCGGTCCAGTTAATGTCGGTACCGTAAGGAAGCCAGAGGTCGACAAAGAAAATTGGCGTACTGGAGGAGGGGAAGAAGTTCTGCCGCACCGAGCCAAAGCCCCAGATGGCGGCGGCCAGCAGTGCGGCCATCACTACCAGCGTTGGCGCTTTACGCCGTAACAGCGCGTTGAGTACCCCCTGATAGATCCGATAGATGCGTTTGTCATAGGGATCCGTTTCGTCGGCCTTCGACGGTGCAGCGTCTTGTTTAAACAGCCACCACTTAATCAGCACTGGCGTAATGGTGAGGGCTGAGAACCAGCTCAACATGAGCGAAATCAGCAGAACCTGAAACAGCGACTTACAGTATTCGCCAGTGGAATCCTGCGACAGCCCGACGGGCGCAAAGGCCAAGATGGCGATGACCGTTGCACCCAGCAGCGGCAGCGCAGAACGGCGAATAATGTCGCTAATGGCGTTCATCAGGGACGAGCCCTGCTGTCGGGCTATCAGTACCCCTTCGACAATAACAATGGCATTGTCGACCAGCATGCTGAGGGCGATGATCAGCGCGCCCAGTGAAATGCGCTGTAGTTCAATACCCCAGAGATACATGATCAGCAGCGTGCCCAGCACGTTGAGGGCGAGGGAAAAGGCGATAATGATCCCGCTGCGTAAGCCCATAAAGATCAACAACACGCCGATGACAATCGCCAGCGCCATCAGGAAGTTAATGATAAATCCGTTAACGGAATGCCCAACCTCCGCCGCCTGATCGTAAAACAGGTCGATGTGGATACCTGCCGGTTTCTCGGCTGACATCTGCTCTAGCTTCGCCTCCAGGGCATGTCCCACGTCGATCACGTTAACGCCGGGGATAAAGGAGACGCCCATGGTGACGGCTTTTCTGCCGTTGGCATGGTAGATGCTGGCAGGGGAGGCATCCAGCCCGCGTGACAGGGTGGCAATATCCCGTAAGCGGGTAGCCGCCCCAACGCCCGGCGGGGTCACGATGAGATCGGCCAGCTCGTCAATACTCTCGAATTCACCGGTAGGATGCAGGCGAATTGACTCAGTACCGGAGGGGATCTCTCCCGCGCTGGAGACCACGTTCAGCCTGCTGAGCTGGGCAGAAAGCTGGTTCAGCGTTATCCCGCGCGCGGCCATTTTGCTCAGAGAAATGTCCACGTTAATCTGCTGAGTGAGGGCTCCGCCTATGGCCACTTTGCCCACGCCTGGCACGAGGACCAACTCCCGGCGCAACTGCTCGGCATAGCGAACCAGTTCCGGATTGCTGAATTCATCTCCGGAAATGGCAAAGAAAAAGCCGAACACATCGCCAAAATCGTCATTCACAAACGGGGTCACTACGCCGGGTGGAAACTGTCTGGCGGCATCTCCCACCCGGCGACGCAGTTCATCCCAGATTTGCGGCAGTGCATTTGAGTGGTAGCGCGAGGCTATGTTGACGGTGATCTGCGACAGGCCGTTGGAGGAGATGGAGCTGACGTTATCCAGGTAAGGTAACTGCTGAAGCGCGTTTTCCAGCGGCAGGGTGACCTCTTCCTCAACCTGCTGTGCCGACGCGCCCGGATAATGGGTGATCACTACCGCCGTTTTGATGGTAAACGCCGGATCTTCCAGTCTGCCGATGTTCAACAGGGCAATAATGCCGCCTACGCCCAGCAGCAAAATCGTCAGCCAGACGCGAACCGGGTTGCTGATAAACTGACGAGAGATATCCATTACAGTCCCCGTTCACGCGTCCAGATACGTACCGGCTGGTTGGGATGTAGCTCCCCAACGCCTGCGGCCACCACGCGTTCACCCGCCTTAAGCCCACCGACGATGACGACGCCCTCAGCGCTGACTTGCCCCACGCTGACCTTACGATCTTCAAGGTGCAACGTATCGCCTTCGCCCGTCACCACCCAGACGTGTGGCTCATTACGCGGGCGGTTATCCGGGTTAAAGACCGCTTCAACCGGCACCACCAGCACCTCACTGCCCACGCCCGCCGGAAGGTTGGTTAAATTGATGGTGACCGTTCCGCTGACGCCGCCCACGACGGGAAAATCATCCGGGCGGGGCATGGTTAAAATCACCTGCCAGGTCAATGTGTTGCTGTCGCTACTGCCTGAGTGCTCTTTGTACACAGCGGTAAACTCGCGACCGGGCAGGGCGTTGATCCTCACTACCGGTTTGTACTGCGCATTGCGGATATCGAAGGTGTTAAACAGATTCTCTGGAAGACTGAACACCACGTCCAGCAGATCGGTACGGGTCAATGTGACGACGGGCTGGCCGGCGGAGACGACCTGATGATTTCGCACATGGACACTGGCCGCTGTCCCGCTAAAGGGGGCGACGAGCGTCATCTGGCTTAATTCTTCGCGCGCAATCTGTAGCGCGGCGTTTGCAGAATCGCGGTTTGCGCGCTGGACATCCATCTCGGCTTTCGACACGGCCTGGCGTCCCGCCAGCGTCTGGAAGCGGTCGAATTGCCTCTGCGCCAGGGTCGCCGCCGTTTGCCTGTCGTTCAGACGCTGCCGGGCTTCGCGATCGTTAAGACTGGCGAGCCGTTGCCCCTGTTTGACAACGGCACCCTGGCGAATGTCCAGGGTCTCAATCTGCCCGGCTCGTTTGAACGCGAGATTCGTGGCATCGCCGGATTCAATACGGGCGGGAAACACGCGCTGCTGCGCGTTGCCAGCCTTCACCACCTCTGCGACTTTTACCATTTTCGGCAGGGGCGTGGCGCGGTCGGGTTTCGGATCGCACGCCGTCAGCAGCAATAAAACAGCAGGCAGAAGAGAGAGGTAGCGCTTCACAGTATTCCCCTGATAATAATTGTTTTATTTATTTCGTCATCAATGCTGGGGTGGCGCTATTCTGCCAGGGCCGAGACGACCACATAGGTAAATAAACCGATTGCTGTGCTGGCGATAATGGCGAGCGCAATAAACAAACCAAGGCGAATCAGGCTTAAACCGTACATGCATTCCTCCATGAGGTTGAAGGTGGCGCGGGATAAAGAGAATGAACGTGTTGCATGCCTGACTATGAGCATAGTCGGTGAATAAATAAATGTTAAATAACCATTATTAGTGGCGTGACATACTCAGGCGAAACAAGCGTTACGATAGCGTATCTCCTTTGAATAACATCCTGATATTCCTGTGCTACGTTTAATAGCATCCATTCCTTTTTTTCCGTAAAAGGCATTCACGCCTGTACCCATGGGGTTGATGCGATCTCTCCTGATTCACTCACTGTTGTGTTGGTTATAAAAAGGATGCTTGATATGTATAAAACGATTCTGGTGCCGGTGGATGTATACGAAACAGCGTTGTCTGATAAAGCCCTACAGCATGCCCAATTCCTGGCGCAAAGCGCATCGGGTGATGTCCATCTGCTGTACGTTATGCCAAAGTTCTCGGCAGAACTGACCCGCGGTTTTATTGCAGACGCGAGAAAGATGGATGAATATATGATTAATAATGCTAAAGAAAAACTGGCTGCGCTGGTAAAAAAAATCAACCTGCCGGAAGCAAATGTCCATCTACATGTTCGCAGCGGGAATATACGTGATGAGGTAATCAAACTGGCGGATGAACTTAACGTCGGTGCGATTATTGTGGGATCGCGTAATCCCAATATTCAAACTCATTTATTAGGGTCAGAGGCGGCGAGTATCGTTCGTTACGCGCATGTTCCTGTTTTCGTTATTCGTTAATGACATGAAAGCAAGGTGATTTCTGAAAAGAACCCGAGGAAGGAACGATGATAACAGAAAAGCCTCACCGCCCGTATTATCAACAGACCGTTGATGAAACCCTGACAAATATCCAATCCAGCCTCGACGGACTCAGCAGTACAGAAGCGACCGCCAGGCTGGAAAAATACGGCGAAAATGCCTTACCGCAAAAACCGGGTAAACCTGGCTGGCTGCGCTTTCTGGCCCATTTCAACGATGTCCTTATTTACGTTCTTCTGGCGGCGGCGCTGCTGAAGCTGATAATGGGACACTGGGTGGATATGTTTGTCATTCTTGGGGTAGCCATCATTAACGCCCTGATTGGCCATATTCAGGAGAGCAATGCGGAGAAATCGCTGCAAAGCATTCGCAATATGCTCTCCAGCGAGGCTGTGGTCATCCGGCAGGGCAACCATGAAACTATCCCGACGACAGCGCTGGTGCCCGGAGATATCGTCGTGATACGCGCCGGGGATCGCATTCCTGCCGATCTTCGTGTGACAGAGGCGCACAACCTGCGGGTGGAAGAAGCTATTCTCACCGGCGAATCCACGGTAGTGGAGAAAAGCAGCGATGCGCTCCATGGGGAGTTGCCGTTAGGCGACCGTTACAACCTGCTTTATTCTGGCACCACCGTCAGCTCCGGCGGGGGAAAAGGGTTGGTGGTGGCGACCGGTGGGGAGACTGAACTCGGCCATATCAACCAGATGATGTCAGACATTGAAAAACACCGTACCCCGTTGATGGTGCAAATGGACAAGCTCGGCAAGACCATTTTTATCACCATTCTGGTAATGATGCTGGCGCTGTTCGTTTTCAGTCTTATCTTCCGTGATATGCCCGTATCAGAGCTGGTGCTCTCCTTGATTAGCCTTGCGGTAGCGGCGGTGCCGGAAGGATTACCGGCCATTATCTCGATCATCCTCTCGCTGGGCGTGCAGGCGATGGCGCGTCGCAAGGCGATTATTCGCAAGCTGCCTACCGTGGAAACGCTGGGGGCGATGACGGTTATCTGCTCGGATAAAACCGGCACCCTGACCATGAATGAGATGACGGTAAAAGCGGTGATTACCGCGGACACCACCTACCGCGTGGAGGGAGACAGCTATGAGCCGGTGGGCGCGATTCACCCTGTTGACGATACGACACCGGTCACCGTGACCCAGGGATCTGTGCTGGAGCGCTATCTGCGCACCGTCGATCTCTGTAATGACAGCCAGCTGATCAAAGATGAGCAGGGGCTGTGGAAAATCACCGGTGGGCCAACTGAAGGCGCGCTGAAGGTGCTGGCCGCCAAAATCCCGCTTCCGGCAATTGACGCCGAACTGCGCAGTAAAATCCCATTCGATTCGCAATATAAATACATGTCCACCCTCTATCGCCTGGGCGACGAAGAGGTGATGTTAATCACCGGTGCGCCGGACGTCCTTTTCCGTCTTTGCCAGCACCAGCAGACCCAAAACGGGCTGGAGCCGTTCAACCTGCACTACTGGGAAGAGAAGATTGAAGAGTATGCGCGCGAAGGATTGCGCATGGTGGCTGCGGCCTGGAAACCGGCCGCCAGCGGGCAGCGCGAGCTGACGCATGCGGATCTGCAAGAGGGGGTCATCCTGCTCGGCATTGCGGGCATGATGGATCCCCCGCGCCCGGAAGCCATTTCGGCCATTGCCGACTGCTTGCAGGCGGGCATTCGCGTGAAAATGATTACCGGGGATCATCCACAAACGGCGATGAGCATTGGACAGATGCTGGGTATTGGCAACGCGGCGAGCGCCATTACCGGGCGCGAGCTGGAGGCGATGGACGACCATCAGCTGAGCGAGGCGGCGCAAAAATACGATATCTTTGCCCGAACCAGCCCGGAAGATAAATTCCGCCTGGTGCAGGCGCTGCAAAGTAAGCAGGAAGTGGTCGGGATGACCGGGGACGGGGTGAACGATGCGCCGGCGCTGAAGCGGGCGGATGTCGGCATCGCGATGGGGATCAAAGGTACTGAAGTCACCAAAGAAGCCGCCGATATGGTGTTAACGGATGATAACTTTGCCACCATTGCCCGGGCGGTCCATGAAGGGCGTCGGGTCTACGACAACCTGAAAAAGACCATTTTGTTCGTTATCCCGAGCAACATCGCCCAGGCCTTGCTGATCATAATTGCCCTGCTGGCGGGAAACCTGATCCCATTAACACCGGTACTGATCCTGTGGATGAACATGGCAACCTCGGCAACGCTGTCGTTTGGCCTGGCGTTTGAAGCGGGTGAGAAGGACATCATGAACCGGCCGCCGCGTAAGTCTAACCTGCATGTGATGGACGGTTATGCCATCTGGCGAGTAGTGTTTGTCGGCCTGATGATTGCCATCAGCGCCTTTGTGCTGGAGGCCTGGCTGCAACCTCGCGGCTACTCTCCGGAGTTCATCCGCACCGTGTTGCTGCAAACGCTGGTCACCGCCCAGTGGTTTTACATGCTCAACTGCCGCGTCACCGACGGCTTCTCCCTGAGTAAAGGTCTGCTGGCTAACAAGGGGATATGGATCGTGAGCGGCGTACTGCTGGCCCTTCAGCTTCTGATCATCTATGCGCCGTTCATGCAAATGCTGTTCGGTACCGAAGCGCTACCGTTCCGCTACTGGATCATTACCTTCCTGATTGGGTTTGCGATGTTCATGATTGTTGAAGCAGAAAAAGTCCTTACCCGGAGATGGCGCACGACGAAAAGATGACTGAATGAGCAGGCTAAGTCTGCCCACCGGCAGGCTTTCTCTTTGACTGAGTACAGAACACTATGATTCGATTTGCCTCGTTCGTTTTTACGCTTGGTATTCTGGTTCCCGCTGCATCTGCTGTAACCTACCCCCTCCCTCCCGAGGGCAGCCGTCTGGTGGGGGCGCCAGTCACCATCACCGTGCCTGAGGGCAATACCCTGCCGCTCGAAGCGTTTGCAGCGCAGCACGGGCAGGGGTTGAGCAATATGCTGGAAGCCAACCCGGGGGTGGATCCGTTTTTACCGCGAGCCGGAACACAGCTGGTGGTGCCGCAGCAGCTTATTCTGCCGCCAACGGTGCGCGAGGGGATTGTGGTGAACGTCGCGGAAATGCGACTTTACTATTATCCACCCGGCAGCAACACGGTTGAGGTGCTGCCTATTGGCATCGGTCAGGCCGGGCGCGAAACGCCGCGTAACTGGGTAACCGCCGTTGAGCGCAAACAGGAAGGCCCGACCTGGTCACCCACGCCAAATACGCGACGTGCTTACGCGAAAGAGGGTAAAACGTTGCCCGCGTTCGTTCCCGCCGGGCCGGATAACCCGATGGGGCTGTATGCCCTCTATATCGGCAGGCTGTACGCGATCCACGGCACCAACTCAAATTTCGGCATTGGTCTGCGCGTCAGTCAGGGCTGCATTCGCCTGCGTAATAACGATATCAAATACCTGTTCGATAACGTTTCGGTGGGGACGCGGGTACAGCTTATCGATCAGCCCGTAAAAGTGACCACCGAGCCGGACGGTAGCCGCTGGGTAGAGATTCATGAGCCGCTTTCACGCAATCGCGCGGAATTTGAATCGACAAATAAGGTGCCGCTGCCCATTTCAGCCACACAAAGGACGCAGCTGATAAGTGAAGGGGCGGGCGCTGAACTGGAACGGCGGTCGGGGATGCCGGTGAAACTTGCTATGTCTGGTAGTGCCTCGCTTACCGGGCCTTGAGTACCGTAGGTCGGGTAAGCGCAGCGCCACCCGACAAACTGACCGAACGCAGAAAAGCAAAAAGCCTGCTTTAAAAGCAGGCTTTTCAAATTTGGCTCCTCTGACTGGACTCGAACCAGTGACATACGGATTAACAGTCCGCCGTTCTACCGACTGAACTACAGAGGAATCGTGTGAACGGGGCGCATATTATCGACCTGCGTACGCCTTGTCAAAGGATGGATCGCCGACTTTGCACTGTTTGCTGACAAAACCAGCAAAGTGACGTTTTTGCCAACGGAATGCACCATAATTGTGCAGATATACCCCGAATGGGGCAGATCGGAAACCGTTGTCCCCGTCTCAAAACAGGCACCAGTGATTGGCTTTCCTTATTTTCAGCCGCTTAGCAGAGACATACACCCGCTGCAAAAAACTGGCATCCATATTGCAAAACCTGTTTAACAACACAGCCGTTACCGGCACGCTATTTTCGAACAGGGGGCAACATGAACTTAAGACGACTGAAATACTTCGTAAAAATCGTCGATATCGGCAGCCTGACCCAGGCGGCTGAAGTGCTGCATATCGCGCAGCCTGCGCTGAGCCAGCAGGTCGCGACTCTGGAAGGCGAAATGGACCAGCAACTGTTGATCCGCACCAAGCGCGGCGTAACGCCTACCGAAGCGGGAAAAATTTTATATACCCATGCCCGCACGATCCTGCGTCAGTGTGAACAGGCGCAGCTGGCCGTGCACAATGTGGGGCAGACCCTGAGTGGCCATGTCTCCATCGGCCTGGCGCCGGGAACGGCTGCATCGTCGGTAACCATGCCGCTGCTACAGGCGGTGCGCGCGGAGCTACCGGAAGTGCTGGTTTATCTGCATGAGAACAGTGGTTCCGTACTCAATGACAAACTGCTCAACGGTCAGCTGGATATGGCGGTGCTGTACGATCGCTCCCCGGTTGCCGGGATCACCAGCCAGCCGCTGCTGAAGGAAGATCTTTACCTGGTCGGTACCCGTGATTGCCCCGGCCAGAGCATTGATTTAACCGCTGTGGCAGAGATGAACCTGTTCCTGCCGCGTGACTACAGTGCCGTGCGCGTGCGCGTTGACGAAGCGTTCTCGCTGCGCCGTCTGACGGCCAAGATTATCGGTGAGATTGATTCTATTTCCACGCTGACTGCCGCCATTGCCAGCGGCATGGGGGTAACGGTTCTGCCCGAGTCTGCCGCACGTTCACTGTGCAGCGCGGCGAATGGCTGGATGGCCCGCATCACCACGCCATCCATGAGCTTACCGCTGTCGTTGAATATGTCTGCGCGCGGCTCCCTGTCACCGCAGGCGCAGGCGGTGAAAGAGATCCTGATGTCTCTGGTCAGTAAGCCGTCGCTGGAAAATCGCGAGCTGCAACTCGTCAGCTGATATTCCAAATAAGCATAAGATGCTGGTTTTTATTATTTGTTCTCCAGCCCGGCTGACTCTAACAATAGTCTTATGTCAGATGCGCCGGAGTGAATTGTGAATTTCCAGCAACTTAAAATTATTCGTGAGGCGGCCAGGCGGGATTACAACCTGACCGAAGTCGCCAATATGCTTTACACCTCTCAGTCGGGCGTCAGCCGACATATCCGCGAGCTGGAGGAGGAGTTAGGCATTGAGATTTTTATCCGTCGCGGCAAGCGCCTGCTGGGTATGACCGAGCCAGGCAAGGCATTGCTGACCATCGCTGAGCGCATTCTCAACGAGGCCAGCAACGTTCGTCGGCTGGCGGATCTCTTTACCAACGACGCTTCGGGTGTGCTGACTATCGCCACCACCCATACGCAGGCGCGTTACAGCCTTCCGACGGTTATCAAAGCATTTCGTGAGATCTTCCCGGACGTACGTCTCGAACTGATCCAGGGCACGCCTCAGGAAATTGAAGTGCTGCTGCATAACGGCGGGGCCGATATCGGTATCGCCAGTGAACGGCTGAGCAACGACCCGCTGCTGGTGGCGTTCCCGTGGTTCCGCTGGCACCACAGCCTGCTGTTACCCGCCGATCACCCGCTGAATCAGGTTTCGCCGTTGACGCTGGAAGAGATCGTCAAATGGCCGCTTATCACCTACCGGCAGGGCATTACCGGACGCTCGCGCATCGATGAAGCATTCAAGCGTAAAGGGCTCACCCCGGACGTGGTGCTGAGTGCGCAGGACTCCGACGTGATCAAAACCTACGTCGAGTTAGGGCTGGGGATTGGCCTGGTGGCCGAGCAGTCTGGCGGCGAATATGAAGCCGGAAATCTGGTGCGTCTGGATACGCGTCACCTGTTCGATGCGAATACCGTCTGGCTAGGGCTAAAGCGCGGGCAGCTTCAGCGTAACTACGTGTGGCGTTTTATTGAGCTATGCAACGCGGGGCTTTCCGTGGATGAGATCAAACGCCAGGTGATGGAGCCGGAAGAAGTGGCGATTGATTATCAGATTTAGTCGTTAATCATTAGGCCGGGTAAGGCGCAGTCGCCACCCGGCAAATTTACCGAACCTACAAAAGCAAAAAGCCTGCTTTAAAAGCAGGCTTTTCAAATTTGGCTCCTCTGACTGGACTCGAACCAGTGACATACGGATTAACAGTCCGCCGTTCTACCGACTGAACTACAGAGGAATCGTGTGAACGAGGCGCATATTATCGACCTGCGTGCGCCTTGTCAAAGGGGAAAACACCGTTTTTGTTCGTTTGCCGACAATTTCAGCAAACCGATGATTTAATAGCAAATTTGCTTTCAAATTGCACAGCAAAATGCGCCGCCCGCAGGCAGGCGGCGTGCAGGATCAGAACAGTACGGAGTAGTTCAGACCAAACGTACGTCCACGGCCTTTATACGTATAAAGACCCGGTGCGCCGTAGGTTGGGCTATACAGCCCCGGTGCGCGCTGGCCCCAGGCGGTGGTGTAGTCTTTGTCCAGCAGGTTTTCCACGCTGAAGCTGACTTTGCCCACCGGCAGGGCGTAGCTGCCCAGGAAATCAACGGTGTTATAGCCATCGATCTTCTTACCATCGGCGTCAGACACGTCAAAGGTTTGTGTGCTCTGCACGCGCAGCGTCCAGTCGCCTGGCGCCCAGTTAACCCATGCGCTGGCTTTCGACGGGCTGGCGCTGTCGACCGTCAGCTTCTCCCATTTCCCGTTTTCACGCGTTTCGGACTTGATGGCGTTAAAGTTCGCCCCGGTGCTCCAGTCGCTGTCGGTGAAGAAATAGTCCACCTGGCCTTCAACCCCATAGATACGACGTTTGTCGTCCTCCAGGTTGATGGTCATGTCGCTCTTGTTGATGGTGATGGTTTTATCCGAGAGCGAGTAGTAGGCCGCCACCTGGGTACGCAGGTTATCGCCGGTGAAGCGCCAGCCCAGCTCGTAAGCATTGACCTTAATACCGTCCAGCGTTGAGTCGTTCACGTTGACGCTGTTTTGCAGGCGATAGTGACCATCGACCAGCTGATAGGTGCCGGAGCCGTAGTACTTCGCCAGATCCGGAATTTCGAAGCCCTGGGAGAAGTTAAACCACAGCTGCTGCTGTTCGGTCAGACGTCCAAGGATCCCGGCGTTAAACAGGAAGTTGTTGTAGTCGGTTTTCCCGCCCGGCACCGCGTCAGCGGAGGTCGCTTTGCCCGTGGCGATTGCCTGCTGCTGGGCGTAGCCGACAAAATCGTCCACCTTGTTTTCGGTGTACTGGTAACGCACGCCGCCGCTCAGGGTGATGGCGTCAATGTCATAGCTGGCTTGCAGGAACGGCGCGAGGTTGGTAATGCTGTAACCCGGATAACGGCCCACGTTGTAGGCATTGTCCAGCTCCATGCCGCCGCTCGCCGCCGCTTTGCTTAAGTCGAAGAACTGCTGGTTGGCATCGAACGTTTCATGGTCGGCGTCTACACCCCAGGTGAGGGTCAGGTCGTCCATCGGCTTGCTGTTCAGCGTCAGCTTGCCGCCGTAAAAATCGGTTTTCTGCTGGGATGCGCCAATGCTGGTCACCGCGCCTTTGCTCAGCGTCGGGAACGGGTAGTAGGTCAGGCTCTCGTCACGGTAGTAAATCTGCGCAACCAGATCCTGACCCCAGAAGTCGGTGTTCGAGTATTGCAGGTTAATCAGGTGACGCTCTGTGCCCGGGATACGGTCAGAGTTCAGGTTATCTTTGTTGTAGGCTTTGGCATCGCCCGTGACCGCAGCGAAATTCTCCCCAAGGAACAGGCCGTGCTTGCCGTCGGATTCGCTCTTGTAGTACTGCGTGGTTAACTGGAGCTGCTGATGATCGTCGATGTTAATGGTGCCTGTCCCCATCACGTCGATACGGTCGGAATACTGCAAGCCGGTCTGGGTGTTATCGATAATCACCTCGTCGCCGTTGCCGTCATACCAGCCGCCGTAGCGCTGATAGGAGACCGACAGACGACCAGAGGCGTTGTCATTGCCGCCGCTGACCGCTGCCGATACGTTCTCATCATGGTCGTTATGGCTGTTAAACCCGCTTTTTGCCCCGGTCTGGAACTCCACTTCGGTCTCCGGCTGGCCTTTTTTGGTGACGATGTTCACCAGACCGCCGGTACTGCCGCCGCCGTACAGCGAGGTGGCGCCGGAAATGACTTCGATACGGTCAATGTTGAACGGATCGATAGAGTCGAGCTGGCGGCTGTCGCTGCGGGACGAGTTCAGACGTACGCCGTCCACCATCACCATCATGGAGCGGCCGCGCAGGTTCATGCCGTAGTTGGTACGTCCCTGGCTGCTGACGTCCATGCCGGGGATCAGCTGGGCCAGCACGTCTTTAATCTCTTTCCCGCCCTGAACCTGCTGCTCAATTTCCGCCCGCTCAATAACCCAGGTGGTTTGCGCCATCTCTGCCACGCTGCGATGTGCCCGGCTGGCGGAGACCACAATATCTTCTTCCTTTTGTTCTTCCGCCCACGCAGAGGTAGAAAGCATGGCAAGCAAGCACGGATTTAAAACCCAAAGATGAGAACGTTTCATTGTTATGTTGATCCTGAATGTGTGTGTCAGTACTCGGTGGTCTTTATTAATGATTTAAAAACCTGGCTGCTCTCCGGGCTGGTGGTGCTCCGCCAGTGGATCACGCCGGGGGTGGTTGCCAGCTCAAACGGCTCGTCATCGTGAGCGCGATTCAAAATTCGCGCCGCGCGCCAGGCCATCAGGCTGAGCTGGGGTTCGGCAATACCGAGACGGTGCATCCCGGCATTGACGGCAAACAGGCGGTTGCTCTGCGGGCCGTCCCATTCAAGGGTAAAATCGTTGTTGATGCAGAAGGCTTCATCCTCATCCAGACGCAGTCGGGAAGAGAGCGGGGCGAGAAACGCGGGCTGTACGGCGCGGTAGCCGGTGGCGAAAATCACCACGTCGCTTTCCAGCTGTTCGCGCCCGCCGTCCAGGTGATGCTGGATGCTGAGGCGATGTCCGGTTTCCTGGCGCGTCAGCGCCGTCACCGAGCGGGACGGCATCAGGTGCGCCCAGGGTTTTTCGCGCAGCACTTCGAAGCGGTGATAGATGGCGCGATAGATGGCCAGCAGCGACTCCGTGGTGATCCCGTCGGAGGTCATCTTCTGCTCCTGCAACATCTGACGTCGGGCGTCGTCACCGAGGGTCGAGAAGCTGTCCACATACTCCGGCGTGAAATACTCATTAGCAAACGCGGCTTCATCCAGCGCGTTGTAGTTGTTGCGGCGCGACACCCAGTTGAGGCTCAGCGGCTGGCCCCATTCCCCACGGAAGATATTTAAAAACAGATCCGCACCGCTCTGGCCGCCGCCGACGACGGTGACGCGCTTGCCCGCTAAATCCGGCGTGCGCAGCATCATTTCGCTGGCGTGGAAGCAGGTATCGTCCTGCACGGTGACGCAGTCTGGGAGATTGATCTGCTTCCCAATCCCCACGCAGACGTGGCGCGCCAGGAAGCGATCCCGCTGGGTCACGACTTCAAACAGACCGTTTTGCTCATCAAAGCGGACCTGCTGTACCTGCTGGCTGAAGGCCAGGTTCGTGAGGTTATCCGCCGCCCAGCACAGGTAGTCGGCAAACTCCTCGCGCGAGACGGTGCGCTGCTCGGTGGTGAGGAAACGGTAGAACTTTTTGCGCTGTACCAGGTAGTTCAGGAAGCTGTGGCGGTTGGTAGGCTCCACGGCGCTGACCAGATCCTTCAGGAAGCTGGTCTGCATATGGCAGTCCGGCACCATCATCCCCGGGTGCCAGGAGAAGTGCGGCTTGCGTTCAAGAAACAGCGAGCTAAAACCATCCAGCCCCTCTGCCAGCGCGGCAATACTGAGGTTGAACGGACCGATACCAATGCCGATGAAATCATAGGTTTTCATTGCGCTGACTCCTGGGAGACCACAAAAAGAGGGTTATCAAGATCGCAGACGTAGTTCGGCAGCATGCGGCTACCGCCGTCGTGTTCAGAGAAGGTCAGTTTGACCGGGTTGAGGATCACGCGAATAATCTGCGGCTTAAACAGGTCGAATTTAGCGAAGCGCGCCGCAAGATCCGGATGGGCGGCCATATAGCGACGTAATACCAGCGCCAGGATCTGATAGAAGCGGGTTTCGCTCACGCCGCATTGCAGGGTGAGGCGGGATATAAAGCGCAGCACCGTGACAAAGTTGCCGGTTTGCAGGTCGTGGATGATGTAATCCGCGCTGAGGCGCGCCGTCACCGCTTTTACCTGCTCCGGCAGGCTCTGCGCCTGCGGGAAATCTTCATCCACCAGGCGCATGTCGCCCTGGAAATCCTTCAGCAAAATGCGCTGCGGAACGTAATCTTTCATCACCAGCGTGACGTTCTGGCCGTGGGCGATGAGCGCCACCCCGTAGCGACAGAGCAGGTGATAGAAGGGGATCACCGTCGCCTCAAACAGCTTTTCCAGCCATGCGTCAGCGGTTAACCCCGAGCGTTTGATCCACGCGTCAATCAGCGGGCGCCCCTGGTTATCGGTTTCCATCAGCGCCGCCATCAGCACCGCCTGTTCGCCATCCTGTAAATAGCAGGATGGGTTCTCGCGCCAAATCACCCCCAGCATCTCCTGATAGCGGTACGGCGCCTCAGGCAATGCGGCATAACCCGGATGCGACAGATATCCGGCTGCGGGTTCGCCAAGCACCTGCGCCCCGGAGTGAATCAGCGTGGCATCGCTGGCGAACTGCTGCTGTAGCCAGCGCGAGGCCAGCGGACCGGCGGCGATATACTTGCCCGGAATACCGCGATAGCAGGAGGTGTTGTAGATGGTCAGCGGCAGCTTGATGTCATACGGCGCGCGACGGCTGGCGTTGGTCAGCGTGCGCAGGGACTGCTGCGCCAGATACTCATCGCCGAACTCACCCAGCTCTACCATCTCACCGCGCGCGAGTTGCGCCAGGAAATGAATGGCAATTTTTTGCTGCCACTGCCACGGGTGCAGCGGCACCGGCAGCCAGCTGTCGTTCAGACCCAGCTCCTGCCAACGGGCGTCGAACCGCTCGCGCTCGGCATCGTCCATGGCGCTGGAGAGCAGGGCGTTAATATCGCAATCGGCGTCGCTGCTCCAGACCAGACGCTCGCGCTGCACGGCGACCCAGTGCAGGCGGAAACGCCCGCGATATTCCGGCGCGTACAGGCGCAGGGCATCCAGCCCCCAGCCGCGGCGTCCCTTGTTGAAAATAAACTTCGGGTGACCGCGCATCAGGCACTGTAGTTCGTCCGGGTCGAGGTGGATCAGCGCATCGGCATCCAGCGTTTCACGCGCCTGCAACAGCTGCATGTCACCCCGCAGCGTGGCGTAGAGATCTTCCATGTGCTCCGCCGTTTGCGCGTCGCTCATCTCCAGCACGGTGGCCAGTTGCAGCAGCGCGTTTTCCGCTTCGACCGCCGCGCCGCTGGTGGTGGTCAGGGTATCAGGGTCAATATGCAGCCAGCCCCATATCCCACGCGTGGCGCGAAACTGCCAGCACGCGTTGCCCATACTGATGCGCCAGTTGTCCGCCGAAACCGGCTCGGCGCGCAGGGTGCGTTCATATTCCAGTTCGGCGAGGATCTTCGCCACCATCTCGCGGTTCACTTTCTGCCAGAGTGCGTTCACAGTTCCACCTCGTGGAAGAAGCGATGACGCTCGCTCATGATCAGACGGGAGCGTTTGTGCGGGAAGTCGAACTCTTTCACCGTGTCGAAACCAGCGGACGCCAGATGGCGGAACAGACGCTGGTTGTCGAAACGCGGTTCCGCCACAATGCGCGCCGTGCGCGGTTCATCGAGATACAGATAGTGGCTGAGGCCGCGCAGCCAGCTGCGGATATACTGCGCCCCGCGCCAGTTCTCTTCGCCCACCAGCATGTGCAGCCCACGGTCAAACGGCTGCCAGCGATAGTGGCGGCCAATGCGGTCTTCTGCCGCCCAGTAGAGTTCAAAATAGCCGAACGGCTGATCGTCAAAGCAGCCGATCACCGGATAGCAATAAGTCGAGTCGAGCTGGCGACGCAGGTAGTTCTCCTGCTCGGCCTGCGGACCGGCCATCTCCCAGAAGGCATTCACGCGTGGGTTGTTCATCCAGCGGGTAAAACGCTCGCCGTCCAGCGCCACGTCCGCCACGCGGAAGCTCAGGGTGCGCTTAATCTGTGGATCGTAACGGCGATACACCTCGCCCTGCGGGCGGCGAGGGCGCAGCGGGAAGTACAGCTGACGGCTTTCGTCAAACTGCATTCCGCCGCTCGCCTGCGGACGTTCGCCTTTCAGCCACAGCGGCAGCTGCCAGAAAATTTCACGCGCCAGATAATCCCCGTGAACGAGGCTAAACAGCGCCTGCGCCTGAGGTTCATCCTGCCAGGCGGCCCACGGCAGGGTAATGCCGGTCAGGGCGGGCGCGGCAACAAACAGCTGGTCGAGGGCGTCCACCAGCCAGCCGTCCGGGAGCCCGGTCAGCCGCTCCAGCACCGCGCTGCCGTCGAGACCCAGCGTCAGCGGCAGGTTTTGTTCCGTGGCGGTGCAGCGAAAGCCGTAGCCGGAATGGACGATATTCGCGTTTGCCATCACGCCTTCTCCTTATAAAACGGGTTGCTAAAGTCGAAATAGATCACCGCCGGATCGACGATGGTGTTTTCGTTGCGATCGTGCAGGTAGCAGAAGAAGTTGCCTTTGCAGTTCCAGGTCGGGCTGTCGAGCACGTAATCAAGGCAGCGGGTCTGCTTCGCCGTCGTGCGCAGTTCGGCCAGCGCGTCACGCACGCGGGACATCAGGTTCTCTTCGCTGTCGAAACCGGCAGCGGCGAGCGCGGCGGTGACGGCAAGGGTAGAGTTCAGCAGCAGGTAATAAGGGAAGTAGCGCAGCAGCTGGCTCTCACCGAAGCGGTTTTCCACCTCGGTTTCACCTGCCTCTTTCAGCCACGCGTCGGCCCCTTCGGTCCAGGCGCTGCCCTGGCAGTCGCGGTAGATCAGCCCGACGGGGAAATCCTGCTGCATCTCAACGAGGATATTTTGCTGGTGCGCCAGCAGGACCAGACCGTAGTCCGCCTCGGCGCTGAACAGCGGCAGCAAGACGCGGTCGCAGTAGGCGTCCAGCCAGCAGCGGGCGGCCTGGGCGAGCGGGAGATCCAGACGCTGGCTCAGACGGCGGACCGCCGCGGCGAGCAGGCTGTCGCCGCCGTCCGGTGCGGCCTGGGTCAGGCTCACCAGCACGTTGGTTTGCGTATCAGGGGTATCGAACAGCAGGTTGACGCGCAGGGCCATCAGGCTTTCTTCCTGAACGACGCCGTGCTCATCGCGCAGCCCCGCCCAGCCGTCCTCCTGCATCACGCGCATGGTCGGGTAGCGCGCCTGAAGTTCCTGCCAGCGTGCCGTTTTCGCCAGGCGTGCCAGGCGCATGCCGCGCTTAACCTCTTTCACCGACAGCGTGCGCACGGAGTTGGTCAGCCGCACGCTCAGGGAAAACTTAATCATGTCGCTGTTGGTTTCGCTGTACAGCGAGCGGGAAGAGCTGGTGGGCAGCCATTGTGCACCGGCTTCGCCCAGATCGCGCAGGGCGCCTTTTTCTACCAGACGCTGGCACCAGTCCTGCTCCAGCAGATAGTCGGCCTGCCACGGGTGCATCGGCAGCAGCCAGCAGGTGTCGGTGAAGTGACCGAGAAGGGCCGGAGCGCTCTGCGCTGCAAAGCGCAGCAGACGTTCCCGCAGGGAGACATTCAGGCTGTCGCCGGTAATCAGCTCATGCTCAACCGCAAACCAGCGCAGCGGGAAGCGGGAGGCGAAATCCGGCAGATAGCGACGTGCCTCGGCCTCGTTAAACGGCTCGTGCGACTTTGGGGCAGGATGAAAAGCATGGCCGACCAGCAGCGCCTGTTCCGCTTCGGCAAAGGTCAGCGGCTTATCGCGCAGGTTTGCCCAGTTGTGGCGTAAATCAATGGCCTGCCAGGTGTGCGTATGGCTTTCCAGGACGCGCTGCTTAAAGCGAGCCAGCGTATCGGGATCCAGCGCGCCTTTTACCGTCTCTTTTTCAAGAATAAAATCAATCAGTTGATGGAATGTGACCGTGTCACCGCCGTCGCTGTCGGCCTGAATCAGCGTTGCCGGAAAACGATACTGGTGATGCTGCGTGGGGGAGAAATAGCGTACCGGAACCCGAATGGCCTGGGTTGGGGAGAGTGGGATATGAATCTGCGATAACTCATCCGCACGGGTTGCGGGAAGATAGTGCCAGTCCTTCGTTTCGCGCAGCAGCGCGTTCAAAAAACACTGGGCCGCAACATCTGTACCGGCGGAGCGGGGCAGAGTACGCATAGTTGTACCTCATTCCATGACTGATAATAATTCTCGTTATGATATTCATTCTGTTTACAGTGGCAACTATTTTTGCAATATTTGTTTTCATAAACTTCATAATTTCCACACATTTATTGACATTATCTTCACAATTTTATGCGCACCCGTACCGAGAATCTCACTGACGTTGTGGCCCCCAAAGCTAACTGGCCCCTGGCACTGGGCGCCGGTTTATTAGGTATTGGGCAAAACGGTTTGCTGGTCATGCTGCCGCAGCTGGTCTCCCTGACCGGACTGTCGCTCTCCGTCTGGGCCGGGCTGCTGATGTTCGGCTCGATGCTCTTTTTACCCGCCTCGCCCTGGTGGGGACGCCAGAGCGAGCGGCACGGCTGTAAGATCGTTATGCTGGCCTCGCTGGGCGGCTATCTGGCGAGCTTCGTCGTGATGGCGCTGGTGGTCTGGGCGATGGCGAACGGCGCGCTGAATGCCCTCTGGGGAATGGTGGGCCTGGTGCTGTCGCGCATGCTGTACGGCCTGACGGTATCAGGGCTGGTGCCTGCGGCCCAGACGTGGGCCATTCAACGCGCGGGGCTGGATAAAAGAATGGCGGCGCTGGCGACGATAAGCTCTGGCCTGAGCTGCGGGCGTCTGCTGGGACCGCCTCTGGCCGCGCTGATGCTCAGCGTCAGCCCGGTCGCCCCGCTCTGGCTGATGGCGCTGGCGCCGTTGATCGCGCTGCTGCTGGTGCTGCGCGAAGCCGCCGATCCCCCGCTGCCGCCGGTGGCGCACCAGTCGACGCGGTTACAGGCCTCCATGCTGCCTTTCCTGGTGCTGGCACTGCTGCTGGCGGCGCTGGTCAGCCTGATGCAGCTTGGTTTATCGCCGCATCTTCATCCGTTATTTAATGGCGATGCCGTGCAAATCAGCCATCATGTCGCGCTGCTGCTGAGCCTGGCCGCGCTGGCGACCCTGGCGGCGCAGTTTCTGGTGGTACGCCCGCAGCATTTTACCCCGAGAGTTTTACTCTTACTTGCCGCGGTCTTGATGGTGGCGGGTCTTGGGCTGATGTGTCTCGCCAGTTTAGCCCTGTTCTACGTGGGCATTGTCATCACTTCGCTGGGGGCCGCCATGGCAACGCCGGGATACCAGCTTTTGCTCAACGATCGGCTGACGACGGGCAAAGGCGCAGGGGTGATCGCCACCAGCCATACGCTGGGGTACGGGGCCAGCGCGCTGCTGGTACCCGTGGTGACGCGCGTTTACGGTGAGCAGTTTTTGATTACTGCCGCATGGGGAATGGCGCTGCTGTTTCTCGCGGTGAGCGTGTGGGTACGATCGACCGATCGTACCCCTTAAACATTAGTGGAACGGATGAGGGGAGGTGCTGGCTGCGTCCTCACTTTGCCGCAGACGCTGGAGCGGATCCTGCTGATAAAACTGGCAAAAACGCTGCCACAGCGCCGGGAAGCGCGGAGCGAAAAGCTCAGGTGCGCTAAAGAAATACTCGGACAGCACCGCAAAGCACTCGGCGGGATCGGTCGCGGCATAGGCATCAATGCTGGCCGCGCTTTCACCCACCAGGTCTATCTCATCCTGAATGTTTTCCATCGCCGCGTGCAGGTCGTGCTCCCATCCCGCGACTTCACGCAGCGGGATCAGCGGCACGCCGCTGGCGCGATCGCCGTTGCGGGTATCCAGCTTATGCGCCACTTCGTGAATGATCAGGTTGAAGCCCGAGGCATCGAACGAGTCCTGAATATCCAGCCAGTTGAGGATGATTGGCCCTTGCTGCCAGCTCTGCCCGGACTGCACCATACGCTGGTTGTGCACCAGCCCGATGTCATCCTCCCACTCATCATCGACGATAAACGGCGCCGGGTAGATCAGCACTTCGTGGAAGCCATCCAGCCATTCGATACCCAGCTCCAGCACCGGCAAGCAGAAGAGCAGGGCGATGCGGGAATTTTTAAGCGGATCCAGTTCGAAGCCCTGTAGCGGCACCAGCCGTTTTTGCTGTAAAAAACGCTCGGCCAGCTGAATCAGCTTTGATTGCTCTTCAGGCAAGAGATTCGCCAGCACGGGGATCGCCAGAGCCTCATCCCAGGGCAGCGCCATATTTCGACCAGCGTCGTTCGTTTTCCAGGGCCACTTAATCATCGCTTTGCTCGTTACTCGCACGTGAACAAAATGGAAAGGTCAGGGGCTGTTAGCATGCCAACATACTCTGTTAAGCAGTATGACACTCCTCTTCGGCTGCATGTAGAGTGGCAGCCTGTTTAAGAGGGATCCAGCCCGCATAAACTATCACTATGTGCCGTCAGGTTGATAGCGCTTTAGGGGTATCCCCTTCATTTTGTGAAGTATGTCGTGCGCGGCTATGATAAATCTCTTCTTACCCTACCGTGCTTAAGGATCCCGTCAGTATGCCCGTCAATTTTGACCTCAACGATCTCTATGCTTTCCGCGCTTTACTGGAATACGGCAATTTCCGTCTTGCGGCGGAGTCTATCTGCCTTTCCCAGTCGGCGTTGAGTCGCAGGATTGAAAAGCTGGAGGCGGCACTGGGGACAAAACTGTTCGACAGAACCACCCGTCGCGTCACGCTGACCCTGTATGGACAGACCTTTGCCGACCGGTGCGGGCAACTGCTTGCTGATGTGGAGTCCATGCTTTCGGATATCGATAAGGCCAGCGAGGAGCGCACGGGGCTAATCACCGTGGCGACGGTGCCGTCCGCCGCCTGTTACTTTATGCCGGATGTGATCCGCCGCTTTCAGTCCCGTTACCCCCGCGTGCGCATAAAACTGATCGACAGCAGCGCCGGAAATGTTATCGAGGCCGTCACCCGCGGACAGGCGGATTTTGGTATCTGCTTTGCCCGGAGCTTGCAGCCCGACATCGAGTTTGTCCCGCTGGTGGAGGATGTCTACGTGGCCGCCTGCCGACGCGACAGCCCGCTTGCAAAAAGAAAAAGCCTGACGTGGCAGGCTTTTTATCAGCAGGATTATATCGGTCTGGATAAGACCTCCGGCAACCGCAATCTTCTCGACCAGCGGGTCGGGCATATTCGGCCTGAGCGCCCCAGCATCTGCGAAACGCGGCACGTGACGACCATGCTGGGGATGGTTGAAGCCGGGATCGGTATTGCGGCCGTTCCCGCCATGTCAATGCCCCGCGCCGAGCATTCGCTGCTGACGTCGGTGCCTTTAACCGAGCCTGAAGTCAGGCGAACCGTGGGGCTGATCCGCCGCCGCGGGCGGATCCAGTCCTATATTGCTGCCGAACTCGAAACGCTGATCACCGAGCAGTATCGCGAGGTGCGCTGACGGGCGTTAAGCCCGTTGACGTAATGACGCTGGCGGCCTGTGGCGAAGAGAGAAAAGTCAGCAGCGCTTTTCCCTGTTCGGGATGGTCAGCCTTCTGCGTTACGGCGCCGGCGAAACGGGTAATGTACTGCATGTCGTCAGGCAACTTACCGACAAACGTCACCCCCGGGACCGGCAGAAGCTCGCTCACCTGCTGAAAGCCGAGATCGTATTTCCCTTTTGCCACTTCGGATGCCACCGGGATGCGCTCAACCCGGTGCGCTTTATCGTGAACCTGGCCGTCGATGCCCAGCTTACGGAACAGCTGGCTCTCAACATACCGGCCGCTGGCGCTGTCGGAATAAGCCATGGAGTGCGCCTTCAGCAGCGTTTGCCGCAGGGCAGGCACCGTACTGATATCCGGCACCGGCGCGCCCGCTTTGACGACCATCCCGACGGGCGAATCCGCCAGCTCCACGCGGGAGCCTGGCGCGGTCCTGCGATCCTGTTCCAGTTTCGCCAGCGCATCGCCCACCATAATCACCACGTCCGCTTTTTCGCCCCGGGCGAGCCGGGCCGGAATGGCCTGCGGCGTTTTGCCCATTGACGGGCCGGAGATCACAATGAGCCTGTCGCCGCTTTGCGCTTCGTACTGCGGCGTCAGCTTCTCCAGCGCCGCTTTGAAGCCGCCAGAAATCATCACCGTCACATCCTGCGCAAGCGCGCCCGCGCTGAGGGTGACGAAGGTCAGGGCGGCAATCACCGTTCTGAATGTAAGCATGAGGGATCACTCCTTAACGGCGGTTTGCAGGATTAACGTGCGACGACGATAGAGATAAAGCGTTGCCAGCAGGGCGCAAACGGCGGCAAAGCTCATCCAGTAGCCCGGGGAGGCTTTGTCGCCGGTGTACTCAATTAAGGCGGTCGAAATCACCGGCGTGAAACCGCCAAAGACCGCCGTTGCCAGGCTGTAAGCCAGTGAGAAGCCCGCCACGCGCACCTCTGCTGGCATGATCTCCGTCAGGGCCGGGATCATCGCGCCGTTATACAGGCCGTAGAGGAAAGAGAGCCACAGCAGCACGGTCAGCATCATGGAGAAGCTCGGGGCTGCGGCCAGCATCGTCAGCGCCGGATAGCTGGTCGCCAGCGCCAGCAGCGTCATGGCGATCAGCACCGGTTTACGCCCGAAGCGATCCGACAGCGCGCCGCCCACCGGCAGCCAGATAAAGTTGGACACCGCCACCAGCAGCGTGACCAGAAGACTGTCCGACGCGCTGAGCATCAGGACTTTTTTACCGAAGGTCGGGGCGTAAACGGTGATCAGGTAAAACGCGGTGGTGGTCATCGCCACCATCAGCATGCCCGCGACGACTACCGGCCAGTTGGCGAGCAGCGTTGTGAAGACCTGACGCATCGCCAGATGGTGGCGACGGGCGCTGAATTCCTCGGTCTCTTCGAGCTTGCGGCGCAGGAAAAAGATAAACGGCACGATCAGACAGCCAAACAGGAACGGAATACGCCACCCCCATTCGCGAATGGCACTCTCTTCCAGCACCACATTCAGCGCAAAGCCCATCGCCGCCGCGATCATAATGGCGACCTGCTGGCTACCCGACTGCCAGCTGGTGTAGAAACCCTTGCGGCCCGGCGTGGCGATCTCCGCCAGATAAACCGAAACCCCGCCCAGCTCGGCGCCTGCCGAAAAACCCTGCAACAGGCGGCCGGTCAGCACCAGCAGCGGCGCCCACAGGCCAATGCTCTGATAAGAAGGGATCAGCACAATCAGAAAGGTTCCGGCGGCCATAATCGACAGGGTGACGATCAGCCCTTTACGGCGACCCACTTTATCAATGTAAGCCCCCAGCACAATGGCCCCGATCGGACGCATCAGAAAGCCCGCGCCAAAGACGGCGAAGGTCATCATCAGGGACGCAAATTCACTGCTTGCCGGGAAAAAAGTATGGGCGATGTAGGTGGCATAAAAGCCGAACAGAAAGAAGTCGAATTGCTCAAGAAAGTTGCCCGACGTGACGCGGAAAATCGCGCCCGCTTTGGCACGAACCGTTGCAGGTGAGGTTGAGGAAACCATGATTATCTCCAGTTTTATAGTGACGTTATGCTCGTCTGTTTCTGAAAACTGGATCAGGAAGTGGAAATTAATAAGCGCAAATAGTGCATGAACCGATGCGTGTGGTGCATTAATGACAATGCATTGACCAGTATTTACATACTCAACAATAACTTAACATTTCGATGATCTTTTATTTACTCGATTTCGCTAAGTTGCTGATATATCAGTTTTGTGACATCGCGCAGGTGAGAAGCCAAGCGGGGCCTGGCTTGGGAATATCAGCGCAGCGCGTTCGCAATCGCGCTAAACATCAGCGACGCTTCCAGCGGCTGGGCGCTGAATGACGGCTCTGCCTGCGGCCAGGTGGACCACTGGACGATAACCAGATTTTCTTTCTGATTAACCATGATCATCTGACCAAAAATACCCAGCGCCCACAGGGAATCTTTCAGCGAATTTTCGACTTTCGGCTCCACGTGTGTGGCGGTGACTGGCACTTCGTTGTTCCACCACTGGTAGCCGTACAACCCCTTCGGATGCGCCTCGGACACCGATCCTTTGGCCTGTGTCCAGGCTGAGGACTGTTTCACCCAGCCCTCGGGGAGGATCTGCTTCCCGTCCGGCAGCGTACCGTTATGCAGGATAAACTCCCCGAAACGCCCCCAGTCTTCCAGCGTGGCGTTAAACCCATGCGCACCCACGTCGTGCTGGCCTTTGCTGTAGGCATGCCACACGCCGTCGCTCGCCATGCCGTACGGCTGCCAGATGCTTTTCTCCAGATACGCCGCGAGCGTCATGCCGGTGGCGCGCTCAAGCACATCGCCTAACAGCCAGGCGCCACCCGAGGAATACGACCAGTTTTCGCCCGCCGGGTGTTCACGGTGTAACCCCTTGACCAGGGTGCGCACGCAGTCGTAGGTGCCCGGCTTCGCTTCGCATTCGGTAAGCCGGGCGAAGTCAGATTGCGGGTTGGTGTAATCTTCGTTCCACGCCACGCCAGAGGTGTGGGTGATGAGCTGTTTCAGCGTTACGCCCTCCCAGGCGGTGCCTTTTAAATCCGGTTCGTATTGGGTGACAAGGTCGTCCAGGGAGTGGATTTTCCCTTCTTTAATTGCAACACCCACCAGCGCGGAGACCACCGATTTGCCCACGGAGCGCGACGTCCAGAACGTGGAGTCGGTATTGCCTTCTCCCAGGTATTTATAGGCCACTTTGCCGTTTTTCAGCACCAGCATGCCGCTGACGTTCTGGCGTTTCAGGTAATCCTGAAGAGTGTAACTCTTACCCTTCACCTGATAGCGGGCATCGGTGAGCGGTTTTTCTGCGGGCAGCAGCGGCGTAGCGTTGCCGTGGCGGAACACGTCCCCCGCGTAGTTGCGGTAGTCATTGCGAAAGCCCACCACGCGATCGGCCTGGCTCCAGGTGAGCATGGTATGGGCGTCCGGGAGTCTGGCGTCGAAAGGCGCCGGACAGGTGGTGAGGTCGGTACCCTTGCAGGCCGCCATGACGGCGGGCGAGAGCAGGCTGCTGACAACCAGCGCCGCGAGCAGTGTGCGGTTTGTTTTGATTTTCATATTTATCTCGTTTGGCTCAGGAAGGACTTCAGTTTAAGAACCTGCGGCCTATAATAAAAAACGCGTAATGGGGGAAAATCCCCCGGAAAAATCGCGTGGAGAATGACGTGGCATCACTGATCTATTCCTTTGCCCAGCTTGAAGCGTTCACTGCCGTCGCTGAACACGGCAGCCTGATGAAGGCGGCGAGTAAACTCGGCAAAGATCGTACTACCCTGCGGGATCTGATCGATTTCCTTGAGGATGGGCTGGGCTACGCTCTGTTCCTGCGGGAGGGGCGCAGCCTGCGCCTGACGCCGGAGGGGGAGCAGCTTCAGCGGCAGGCGCACCTGCTGATGCGGCAGGTCAAAGCGTTTGAGGCGTTTGCCAGATCGGTACCGTACAGCGCGACGCAGGACATTGCCCTCGTTTACGATCCGTTCACCCCCAGAGCTTTTTTACAGGCGCTGATTATCACACTGGCGGCGAAAAAGATCCGCCTGAGCCTGACCAGCGCGTCACGCGATGAGGCGGAAGCCATGCTGGCGAGCGGTCAGGCCGATCTGGGCATCTGCCAGGCGCGCAACCGCAGCGTGGGCAATGAGATGGAGTGGCGGGCGCTGGGGGCGATCGAAATGGATTTTTACGCCGCAACGGCGCTTTTTGCGGAGGTGGCATCGCCGGTGTCGCTGCTCGATCTCTCTCTGGTGCCACAGGTGATTATGCATGCCGCATCAGACGAGCCGGTCGCCCGTCGCCTGCAAATTTCAGGGCACACCCTTTTCACTAACGAACTGGAGATGCTGCGCGGCCTGCTGGAGCAGGGCTGCGGCTGGGGGTTTTTGCCGACCCATCTTCAGGCAACGCAGTGGAAAAATGTAAAAAGGCTGCCCACCGAAGTGGGCAGCCTGGGGATAAGCCAGACGATGGTCACTATCTGGAAGCCGGGCAGCGACAAGCGCGGGTTGATCAACGATACGCTGTCGCTGCTTCCGGCGTTATGGAAACGCTCAGCGCTGTGAGCACCCTTTGCACTGTTTATTCTGGATCTGCTGGAAGAAGTCGTTGCCTTTGTCATCCACCAGGATAAACGCCGGGAAGTTCTCCACTTCAATTTTCCAGATCGCTTCCATTCCCAGTTCAGGATACGCCACGCACTCCAGGCTCTTGATGCTGTTTTGCGCCAGCACCGCCGCCGGGCCGCCGATGCTGCCGAGGTAGAAGCCGCCGTGCTTATGGCAGGCGTCGGTGACCTGCTGGCTACGGTTACCTTTGGCCAGCATGATCATGCTCGCACCGTGGGATTGCAGTAAGTCCACGTAGGAGTCCATACGCCCGGCGGTGGTTGGGCCTAAGGAGCCAGACGCGTAGCCTTCTGGCGTTTTCGCCGGGCCTGCGTAGTAAATCGGGTGATCTTTAACGTACTGCGGCAGTTCTTCCCCGTTATCGAGCAGCTCTTTCAGCTTCGCGTGGGCGATATCGCGCGCCACGATGATGGTGCCGCTCAGCGACAGGCGGGTGGATACCGGGTGCGCGGAAAGCTGCGCCAGAATGTCGGGCATCGGCTTGTTCAGATCAATGCTTACCACGTCGCCTTCTCCCTGCTGGCGCAGGGATTCAGGAATATACTGGCCCGGATTGTGCTCCAGCTTCTCAATCCAGATCCCCTCGCGGTTAATCTTCGCCTTGATGTTGCGGTCAGCGGAGCAGGAGACGCCCATGCCGATCGGGCAGGAGGCGCCGTGGCGCGGCAGACGGATCACGCGAATATCGTGCGCGAAGTATTTCCCGCCAAACTGCGCGCCAAGGCCGAGGTTTTGCGCTTCCTGAAGCAGTTCCTGCTCAAGCTGGACGTCGCGGAACGCCTGGCCGTGCGCGTTGCCTTCGGTTGGCAGGCCATCGTAATAGCGCGCAGAGGCGAGCTTGACGGTTTTCAGCGTGGCTTCCGCTGAGGTGCCGCCGATAACGAAGGCGATATGGTAAGGCGGGCAGGCCGCGGTGCCCAGGGTCCGCATCTTCTCAACCAGATAATTTTTCAGCTTCGCCGGGGTGATCAGCGCTTTGGTTTCCTGATACAGATAAGTTTTGTTGGCGGAACCGCCGCCTTTCGCCATGCACAGGAATTTATACTCGTCACCATCAACGCTGTAGAGGTCGATCTGCGCGGGCAGGTTGGTGCCGGTGTTCACCTCTTTATACATATCCAGCGCCGCATTCTGCGAGTAGCGCAGGTTGTCTTCAATATAGGTGTTATACACGCCCTGACTCAGCGCCGCTTCGTCGCCGCCGCCGGTCCAGACGCGCTGGCCTTTCTTACCCATAATGATTGCCGTGCCGGTATCCTGACAGGTGGGCAGCACGCCTTTCGCCGCAATCTCGGAGTTGCGCAGGAATTGCAGGGCAACGTACTTATCGTTCTCGCTGGCTTCCGGGTCGCTCAGAATAGCCGCAACCTGCTTCTGGTGAGAGGTGCGCAGCATAAATGCCGCGTCGTGGAAGGCCTGCTGTGCCAGCAGGGTCAGCGCCTCTGGCTCGACTTTCAGCACTTCCTGACCGTCGAACTCGGCAACGGAAACGTGCTCTTTGGTCAGCAGATAATATTCGGTATCGTCATGCGCGAGGGGGAAGGGGGTCTGGTAGATAAAGGGTTTGTTTGACATAGCTTGCTCCACAAAAATTTAACCGCCGGAGGAAATGTCCGGCGGTCAGGAATCAGAACATCATGGACATCCACGGGTAGCCAATCAGCAGCAGAGCTGCCAGGAAGATGGCGCCGAAGATGGTGCCGAGGCGCCAGTAGTCTTTGGTTGGCAGGTAGCCGCTACCGTAGTAAATCGGGCTTGGACCGGTACCGTAGGGGGTGATGATCCCCATCACGCCCAGCGAGGTTACCATCAGCAGAACGAACACTTCCATATTCATGCCCGGAATGGTGGAGGCGATGGTCAGCATCGCAGGCAGCAGCGCCGTGGTGTGCGCAGTGGTGCTGGCGAACAGGTAGTGCAGCAGGTAGAACGCCAGCAGCAGCACGATGGTGGCGACACCCGGAGAGATACCGCTCATCAGCAGGCCGCCTTCTTTACCCAGCCAGCTGATAAAACCGGTGGAGGAGAGGCCATCCGCCAGCGCCACCAGGGTAGCGAACCAGACGAAGGTATTCCACGCGGCTTTGTTACCGGTGATATCGTTCCACTCCAGCACGCCGGTCCACAGCATCAGGCCAACGATCAGCAGGGCAGCCATGGCCGGTTCAATCCACGCCGCGGCGAAGATCCACATCAACAGCGCACAGCACACGAACACCAGCAGCAGGATCTCATTGCGCGACAGTTTGCCCAGTTTTTCCAGCTCACGGGTCGCCCACAGCGGGACTTCGTTATTCACTTTCACTTCCGGCGGGTAGAACCAGTAGGCCAGCAGCGGCATGGTCAGGATCAGCAGGATGCCCAGTGGCAGGAAGGCGAGGAACCAGGTCCCCCAGGAGATATCAATTCCGACCGTGCTTTTTACCAGCGCCAGCGCCAGCAGGTTAGGTGCCAGAGCGGAAAGGAACATCGAGCTGGTGATACAGGCCGCGGTGATGGCTACCCACATCAGATACGAACCGATTTTGCGCGCGCTTGGGTCATTGGGTTTTGAACCGTACAGCGGCGGCAGGTTGGCGATGATCGGGTAGATGGTCCCACCGCTGCGCGCGGTGTTGGACGGGGTGAACGGTGCGAGCAGCAGGTCTGCGAAGGTAATCGCGTAGCCGAGCGTCAGGCTGCGACGGCCCAGGTACTTCACCAGAATCAGCGCCAGACGGCGGCCGAAGCGGGTTTTGTCGTAGCCTGCGGCGAACATAAAGGCACCGAAAATCAGCCAGACGGTGGAGTTACCAAACCCGCTGACCGCCCATTTAAAGGAGGCGCCCGCCAGCTTGAATTTTGGGTCAGCCAGCTGTTCCGGGCTAAAGAGCACCCACTGGCTGCACAGCGCAATCGCCACGACGCCGGTAAGACCGATTACGGCGCCCGGCAGCGGTTCGAAAATTAACCCGACGATGACGCCGACAAAGATGGCGAAGTAGTGCCACGCATATGGCGGCAGCCCTTCCGGAACGGGGACAAACAACAGCAGGACGGCAACAATGACGGGCAGAGCCATCATCAGCAGTCGTTTTGCTGTTCCATTTGATGCCAGATTCGCCGCAGGAGGCGTTACAGCAGTTTTTGTATTCATAGTTTCACGTCTTAAGTTGTCAAAAATTCGTCGCCCGGCGAAAACACAAATTCGATTGAAATATCCTTTTTGCTTTTTTTAGTTATTTAAGGTGCGGTTTTGTGTTTTCACTAATAGCGATTTAACGCATTTTGGTTTGCGCTAAATAAAAAATGATGATGTTTTTATATTGCTCTTTTGAATGCCATAACTATTGATCGCGATCAAAAAAACGGAACTGAATGGCTATTTTTATACTTTTTATAATAACCACTCTGGGTAGTGTGGTTATTCGCTGATTTTACGCATTTTATGTATCAAAGCTATAACATTTAAATTTTGGTGTTTTTGTTTGCTCTTGTTTTATAAGGTTTTATATTAATCATGGTGTATTGGTT
>NZ_JBLVXX010000034.1:0-59082 GCF_048283985.1 Enterobacter cloacae complex sp. 6730903
ATCAAGAGGTTAATGAGAACAGGTTGTGAGAGAAGTTTTCATGCGGTAGACGAAGTTGAGACGATTCTGATTTAATTGTGCACAGGGTGAAATGTTATTTAAAGATTAACTTATTACATTTTGCTGTAATTATTCTCTGCTCCTCTGTTTCGGCAGGAATGGAATCGTATGTTTATCTCTTATAAGGAATATTGGATGAAAAAGCAGATTCGGTGCACTTTTTTAGCGGCAGGTATTATGGCTGTTTCATCGCTGCCTGTTATGGCGAGTGATTCTGGTACCGTCAATTTCGCGGGTAAAATTGTTGCTGATACCTGTGTCGTTAATGTTGATGATTCCAACTCAACGGTATCAACCGTTACGTTTGCTGACACCTATCCGTCTGACTATGGCACAGATGGAAAAATTGGCACCTCTAAAGATTTCAAAATTGAAGTGTCAGGCTGTGACCCTCTGGTGTCTAAACTGAACCTTAAATTTAGCGGTACCACAACGGATGCAGCCTATAAGCGTCTGCAAAACGATCTGACGGGCGAAGGTAATGCTACTCATGTTGGGATCACCGTAACCAATAAAAACGGCGGAAATGGAGATGTGCTGTTTAACGGCTCTGTTCCTGACAGCGCGACGGATGTAATCAACAACCCTGACGGCACGACGGCCTCTGTTTTTAACTATACCGCGAATGTCATCCAGGTCGGTGATACTTTGCCAACCGCAGGCCATTACTCGGCTTCCGCGACATTTGAGGTTATGTATCGCTAACTTTTTCGGGGCAGTGGCCTATCGCTGCCCCTTTCGGGTTTACCTATTATGAATACGTTTTTAAAAGTATTATGCGGATGCGTTTTGCTCGGCTGCTGTTCCGCGCAGGCCAGTATTGTTCTGGGTGGCACCCGTATTGTTTATCCATCGAATAAATCTGAAGTGCAGATTGCGCTAAAAAATAAAGATTTGCATACCCGTTATTTAGTTCAAAGTTGGGTCAGTAACCCTGACGCTACAAAAGCGCCTTTTGTTGTTACGCCTCCGGTTTATAAATTGCAGGAAAATCGCCAAACGCTTTTACATATTATTTATACCGGCGATAAAAACGCGCTTCCAAAAGATCGTGAGTCACTCTTTGTTGCGAACGTGAAATCTGTTTCCGCGCTTGCCCCTGAGCTGAAGGATAAAAATACATTGCAGTTTGCAATGAAGACGCGGCTCAAACTGTTCTGGCGTCCGTCGCAGTTAAAAGAATCTGATGCGCTTGAGGCATGGGAAAAGATCACTTTCCACCGTCAGGGGACGCAGCTTGTTGCGAAAAACCCTACGCCTTTCTATGTCTCCTTTGGCGAATTGGCCGTGGGGGGGAAAGCCGTGCCTGTCGTTGAAACAAAATCCATCCCCGGTGCGGTGGCAATGATGGTTGCGCCTTACAGCGAACAGACGTTCACCTTACCCGCAGGCGCCAGGGGGGCTGTCACATGGACGGCCATTAACGACCATGGTGCGCAAACCCGTCAGAAGCAGCAGGCTTTATAAATCATCATGTTGGTAGCGTATGTCGTCGTTCTCATATTACAGATCGGTTCTGAATGGGGTCGCGTTAGCCATGCTGGCGTTATTCCAGCCTGCAAATGCGGACGACGAATTCAACCTGCGCATTCTTGAGCTGGATACGCCGCTGGAAAACACTTCTACGCTTAAAAATTTCATCGGTAATAACAGCTTACTGGCCGGAAGCTATCCAGTGACCATCAAATGGGGGCGAGACATTATCGATAAACGGACCGTGACGTTTGTTCTTTCAAAAGACAAGCAGAGGCTGCTGCCCGAATTCACCAAGGCCGATCTCCGGGATTTTGGTCTTAAGGTAGATACCCTGCCGGACATGAAAGAACTGGATGATAGCGCCCGGGTAGAAGATATCTCGCATTTCATTGAAGGGGCGCAGTACGACTTTAATCAGGATAATCAAACCCTGAGCCTGGTTATTCCGCAGATTTATCGCGACCAAACGGCGGCAGGGACGATCAACCCCAAATACTGGGATGACGGAGCATCAGCCGCCTGGGCCAGCTACCAGGTCAGCGGTTCGCAGCAGGAGACAGATTCCGGAAAAAACAGGTCCACCTGGCTGGGGCTGAATTCGGGCATAAACCTTGGCGCATGGCGACTGCGTAACAACAGCACCTGGAGTGATACCTCCGGCTGGGATGCCATCAGCACCAGCCTGCAACGTGACATTAAAGCTCTGCGAAGCCAGCTGGAGATTGGCCAGACCGCGACCAACGGCGAGTTATTTGACAGCGTTCAGATGACGGGCATAAAGCTTGAAACCGATACCTCAATGTTGCCAACCAGTCAGCAGGGTTTTGCCCCTGTAGTTCGCGGTATAGCTAATAGCGATGCGAAGGTCACCATCAAACAAAATGGCTATACCGTATATCAGACCAACGTCGCACCCGGCCCCTTCGAAATTCGCGACTTAAGTCAGGTGACCTCCGGGACCGATCTCGAAGTGACCGTAGAAGAAGCCGACGGCAGCGAACATAGCTTTATTCAGGCCAGCGCCTCGGTACCCATTCTTCAGCGAGAAGGGGCGTTTAAATATTCCCTGGCAGCAGGTACGTTTCGCGGTAACGAAGGAGAAGAAGAGCCTGCTTTTGTTCAGGGAACAGCGATTTATGGCCTCCCTTACGGCGTTACGGTCTATACCGGCGCGCTGGGGGCATCCCTCTACAATGCGTTTCTGGCCGGCGTCGGCGCGGATTTGGGGCGCTACGGCTCGGCATCGGTTGATGTGACCGCCGCGCATACCGTATTTGACGACGGACGAGATCCCGCCAGCGGCCTGTCATGGCGCGCGCAGTATTCGAAAGATATTCCTGATACCGACACCACGGTCACGCTGGCGAGCTATCGCTACTCTACCTCCGGGTTTTACACCTTTCAGGAGGCGATCGACCAGCGCGACAGCCACATTGACGACGGGATCTACACCTATCGCCGGATGAATAACCGTCGCAGCCGTGTGCAGGTTAACCTTTCTCAGCGAGTGGGAGACTGGGGCTCCACCTATATTAACGCCTATCAACAGCACTACTGGGATATGAGCGGCAGCGAGCGCAGCGTGAGCGCCGGGTTTAGCTCAAGCTGGCACGATATCACCTGGTCTGTCAGCTATAACCTGACCCGCACCCCGGATGCCGACAATGACAGGCAGATGGCGCTGATGGTCAACATTCCTTTCTCCCACTGGCTGCCAAATGCATGGGCAAGCTACAGCCTGAATACCGCCAGCGGCGGATATACCTCTCACCAGGCCGGTATCGGCGGAACGGCGCTGGAGGACAATAACCTCAGCTACAACCTTCAGCAGAGCTATACCAGCAACAATGTCGGGTACGGCGCCAGTCTTTCAGGGCGCTACCGAGGCTCGGCTGGCGAGGTTGGGCTGGGTTACAGCTACGGCGGCAGCAACAGGCAGTGGAATTACAGCGCGAAAGGCTCTGTTGTTGCCCATGAGCATGGTGTGACGCTCGGGCAGTCCGTGCGCGACGCCTTTGCCATCGTGCATATCAAAGGGGGCAACAACGTTAAAGTCCAGAACGGACGCGGGATTTATACCGACTATTTTGGCAATGCGATTGTCCCGACGCTTACGGCCTATCGTCATAATGGCATCACCGTGAACACCCAGGATCGTGACGATCTGGACATCGAAATGGCGACGCAGGATGTAGTGCCGACCAAAGGGGCGGCCATGATGGCGAACTTTGATGCGCGTTCAGGGCAGCGGGCCTTGATTACCTTGTTATACCGTGGAAAACCGGTGCCTTTTGGCGCTCTGGTAACGTTTGAAAATAACACGGTGATTGTCGGTGATGACGGTGAAGCCTGGTTCACGGGGTTACGTGATGTTGTTCCGTTCACGGTTCAGTGGGGAGAAGAACAGGAGCAACACTGTTCCGGCGCGGTCCAGGTACCGTCTTCGGGCGTATCCGGCATTTTAAAAACCACGATAAGCTGCCAGTAAAAAGGGGAAGGGTGTGAGTCAGTTTTTTTCTCTTAAACGGTTTTTTGCCGCCGTTGTGCTTGTGATGTCAGGCGCTTGTTTTCAACCTGCGTGGGCGATTTGCACCATTTCTGGAGACCATGGCAGTCATGTTGTGACCTTCCCGATGCCTCCCACAATCTACCTGGAGCCGGATACGCCCGTCGGGACCATCATTTACGATCACAGTGCGGAGAGTGGGGAAGTATCGGTAGATTGTGGCGGCAGTGATGTGTATTACCGAAAAGGTTACCTGGCTATAACGGACGCCGATGCCCGGGAGGATGTGCTGCCTGGTGTCTACAAAACCAATATACCAGGGATAGGGTTCCGCGCCGCGGCATCGACGGAGAGGTTTCCCGCTTACCTGGAGGAGGATTTAGTCAGGCCGTGGCATCTGGTTGGAATGATACATGGTTACTCCCATGCTACGACTGTATTTCGTGCAGTAGCCCAACTGGTGGTGATTGGTGATGTGCAGGAGGGGATGCTGGACACCTCGCGTCTGATGTCCCGGGAAACGCTTGATGATGCTGTTGTTGGCGAGATGCGATTCTCACCGACCAGCGTGCGTATCACGACCAATACCTGCAACCTGGAGGATAAAAACATCTACGTCCCGCTCAGAACCGTTCATGCGGGCGATTTCGATGGGCAATATTCCGATATCCTGACCGATGACAGCTTTAAGATTGAGATCACCCGTTGTGCCGCTGGGACAAAAGTGGATTACAAATTCACCAGCACAGGCTCAACGGGCGTGACAAACGGCAATATTCTCGACATTGCCAGCGGCGAAGGTGCCGCCAGAGGCGTAGGGATCCAGATTCTGGATAAAAATAACGCGGTTCTGAATTTTGATCAGGACTATACGGCAGTCAGCAGCGTCAGCGCCAATGAAGCTGTGACCATCCCCCTTCAGGCGCGTTACATCAAAACGGGTCAGATTAGTGCGGGGAAGGTTGAGGCTATGGCGACCTTTGAAGTCTTTTATCGTTAATGCTCTTCGACCCGCTCCGGCGGGTTTATAGCGATCATTTCGCTAACTTTCTTAACCCGCTATTTTCATCTGGTTATTTCTTAAACCCTCAATTCTTGTAGGGCCGCATATCGCTTGCTATGCCGTCAGCGTTTCGCATATTATTCTGCGGTCATAATAATAATTCTCGTTTACGTTATCATTCACCTTTTCCATCAGAGATCCATCATGGCGCTTTCCAATACTGCTCAGCCAATTAACACGTCGCTGCGTAAACTCGCAGTCGTCGTAGCCACAGCGGTTGCCGGCATGTCTGCTTACGCACAGGCCGCTGAAACTCCCAATAAAGAAGAAACCATCACCGTGACTGCCGCACCGGCAGCGCAGGAAAGTGCCTGGGAGCCTGCACCGACGATTGCGGCAAAGCGCACTGCAACGGCGACGAAAACCGATACACCGATCGAGAAAACCCCGCAGTCCATTTCCGTGGTCACACGTGAAGAGATGGACATGAAACAGCCGGGAACGGTTAAACAGGCGCTGGCCTATACCCCAAGCGTTTTCGCAACGCGCGGCGCATCAACAACTTACGATGTGGTTTCGATTCGTGGTTTCACGACCTCCAGCACCGTGAATACCAACCAGTATCTGGATGGTATGAAGTTGCAGGGAGACAACTACTCTGAAGCGTCGATGGACCCGTACTTCCTGGAGCGCGTAGAGCTGCTGCGAGGCCCGACGTCCGTACTGTATGGCAAAAGCCACCCTGGCGGCGTAGTGAGTATGGTCAGCAAGCGGCCAACCACGGAACCGTTAAAAGAAATTCAGTTCAAAATGGGGACGGATAACCTCTGGCAGACTGGGTTTGACTTCAGCGACGCGATTGACGATGACGGCGTGTGGTCCTACCGTCTGACCGGTCTGGGGCGCAGCGAGAACGCGCAGCAGGAAATGGTGAAGTCTACTCGTTACGCGATTGCGCCGTCTTTCAGCTGGCGTCCTGATGATAAAACCGATTTCACTTTCCTGAGCAACTTCCAGAGCGATCCGGATGCGGGTTACTACGGCTGGCTGCCGCGTGAAGGTACCGTTGTGCCTTACTATGATGCTAACGGAAAAGCGCACAAACTGCCGACCGACTTCAACGAAGGCGATGAAGACAATAAGATCTCCCGTCGTCAGAAAATGGTGGGTTACAGCTTCGCGCATGAATTCAACGACACCTTCACCGTGCGTCAGAACCTGCGTTATACCAAAATCAACACGCTTTACCGTTCAGTTTACGGTAACGGCTATATCGCCCCTGCCCAGATCAGCCGCGCGTACGTGCGCTCAGATGAAGACCTCAACTCGTTCACGGTTGATACACAGCTCCAGTCGAAATTCGCGACCGGCGCCGTTGACCATACGCTGCTGACGGGGGTGGATTACCTTCGTATGCGCAATGACATTGATGCTGACTACGGTACCGCCGATCCGATCAGCATGAACAATCCGCAGCACGGCAATGCGAACGTCAATGTGAACTTCCCGTATGCCATGCTCAATCGCCAGGAGCAGACCGGGCTCTATGCGCAGGATCAGGCGGAATGGGATAAGTGGGTACTCACCCTGGGTGGCCGCTATGACTTTGCGAAAACGTCTGCCTTTAACCGTAATAACGGGACCACCGCGGAAATTAACGATCAGGCATTTACCTGGCGCGGGGGAATTAACTACCTGTTCGACAACGGGATCACCCCATACTTCAGCTACAGTGAATCCTTTGAGCCGCTCTCTGGCACCACCCAGGGCGGCAAACCGTTCGATCCGGCGCGCGGCAAGCAGTATGAAGCGGGCGTGAAGTATGTTCCGAAAGATCTGCCTGTTGTGGTGACGGCAGCGGTCTATCAGCTGACCAAGAACAACAACCTGACCGCCGATCCGGCGAACCCGACCAGCGGCTTTAGCGTGCAGGGCGGTGAAATTCGCTCCCGTGGCTTTGAGCTGGAAGCGAAAGCGGCGGTGTCGGCTAACGTGAACGTAACGGCGGCCTACAGCTACACCGATGCGGAATATACCCACGATACCTGGTATGAAGGTCGTCGTCCGGCAGAAGTACCGCGTAACATGGCATCCCTGTGGGCGGATTACACCTTCCACGAGACGGCGCTGAGTGGCCTGACCGTCGGTGCGGGCGCGCGTTACATCGGTAACACGGTGACGTACTACTCCTCAGCGTCGCCTAAAGCCTATGAGTCCTTTAACGTCGCGGGTTATGCCCTGGCGGATGCGACCGTGAAATACGATCTGGCGCGCTTCGGTCTGCCGGGATCTTCCGTCGGCGTCAACGTGAACAACATCTTTGACCGTGAATACGTCTCCAGCTGCTACAGCGAGTATGCATGCTACTGGGGAGCAGGACGCCAGGTTGTTGCCACCGCGATCTTCCGCTTCTAACCTCTTTCTGGGCACGGTTCGCCGTGCCCTTTTTATTTAAGTTGGCTGACATGCAGGATAATAAAACGCAATCCGACTCCACCTTCACGCTCAACAATCTCTCCTTTCGCGTACCCGGGCGCACCTTGCTGCATCCGCTCTCTTTGACGTTTCCCGCAGGTAAAGTGACCGGTTTAATCGGGCACAATGGTTCCGGTAAATCGACGCTGCTGAAGATGCTGGGTCGTCATCAGCCGCCGTCCGGGGGCGACATATTGCTGGATGATCAGCCGCTGGCGAGCTGGAGCAGTAAGGCCTTTGCCCGCAAGGTGGCCTATCTGCCGCAGCAGTTGCCGCAGGCGGAGGGGATGACGGTGCGCGAGCTGGTGGCGATTGGACGTTATCCGTGGCACGGTGCGCTCGGGCGTTTTGGCGTCGCTGACAGAGAGAAAGTGGAAGAGGCGATCGCGCTGGTTGGGTTAAAACCGCTGGCGCACCGTCTGGTGGATAGCCTGTCCGGTGGCGAGCGTCAGCGCGCATGGATCGCGATGCTGGTGGCGCAGGACAGCCGCTGCCTGCTGCTTGACGAACCCACGTCGGCGCTGGATATTGCTCATCAGGTTGACGTCCTGGCGCTGGTGCATCGCTTAAGCCAGCAGCGCGGCCTGACGGTGATTGCCGTTCTGCATGATATCAACATGGCGGCACGCTATTGCGACTACCTGGTAGCGCTGCGCGGCGGTGAAATGATCGCTCAGGGTACGCCTGCCGAACTGATGCGCAGCGAAACGCTGGAACATATCTACGGTATTCCTATGGGCATCCTGCCTCACCCGGCCGGTGCTGCACCCGTGAGCTTTGTCTACTGATGCTGGATCCAACATTCATTAGCCGCCGTCGCCTGCTGACAGCCATGGCGCTCTCACCGCTGCTGTTAAAGATGGGCCCGGCCCGCGCTGCCGCTATCGATCCGCACCGCATCGTGGCGCTGGAGTGGTTGCCCGTCGAACTGATGATGGCGCTGGGCGTGACGCCCTACGGCGTGGCCGATATTCCCAACTACACCCTGTGGGTGAATGAGCCAAAACTGCCGGACTCCGTCATCGACATCGGTCTGCGTACGGAGCCGAACCTTGAGCTTCTCACCCAGATGAAACCGTCTTATTTATTCTGGTCTGCGGGGTATGGCCCGTCGGAAGAGACCATGGCGAAGATTGCGCCCGGACGGGGCTTTTCCTTCAGCGACGGCAAAAAGCCGCTGACCATGGCAAAAAATTCCATCCACGAGATGGCGCAGTTCCTCAACCGTGAGGCTCAGGCGAAAAAACATCTCGATGAATTTGATGCGCTGATTGATTCCCTCAAGCCGCGCTTTGCCCACCGTGGCGATCGGCCTTTGCTGATGGTAACCCTGCTGGATGCCCGCCATATGCTGGTCTTTGGAAATAACTGTCTGTTCCAGGAAGTGCTCGACAGCTTTGGCATTCGCAATGCCTGGGAAGGCGAGATGACATTCTGGGGCAGTACCGCCGTGGGGATTGACCGTCTGGCGGCGTTTCGTGATGTGGACGTGCTGTGCTTCGATCACGGGAACGAGCGCGAAATGCAAACCCTGATGGCGACCCCGCTCTGGCAGGCAATGCCGTTCGTCCGCGAGCAGCGCTTCCTGCGCGCGCCAGCGGTATGGTTCTACGGCGCGACGCTGTCGGCAATGCATTTTGCCCGCGTGCTGGACAATGCACTGGGAGGCAAGGCATGAGCACGCGGATGGCCCGTTTCCCGATGTTGCTGTTAGCGCTCATTTTTCTGGCTGCCCTGGCGTTAACCGGCTTTAACCTGAGCACGGCGTTACCGCGCGATCAGTGGGCAGCCGCGTTTGCCGCACCGGATATCGATAATATTCAGCAAATGCTGTTCCACTACAGCCTGCTGCCGCGTCTGGCTATCTCCCTGCTGGTCGGGGCGGGACTGGGACTGGTGGGCGTACTGTTTCAGCAGGTGCTGCGTAACCCGCTGGCAGAGCCGACCACGCTGGGCGTGGCGACGGGGGCTCAGCTGGGGATCACCATCACTACTCTCTGGACCCTGCCGGGAGCGTTAACCTCGCAGTTTGCCGCGCTGGCAGGCGCATGTGTGGTCGGTGCGCTGGTCTTTGGCGTGGCCTGGGGAAAACGTCTCTCGCCGGTCACGCTGATCCTCGCGGGGCTGGTCGTCAGCCTCTACTGTGGGGCAATCAACCAGCTGCTGGTGCTGTTTCACCACGACCAGCTGCAAAGCATGTTTATGTGGAGTACCGGCACGCTCACCCAGACCGACTGGAGTATCGTCCAGCGCCTGTGGCCGCAGCTGTTCGGCGGCGTGGTGCTGACGCTGCTGCTGCTGCGTCCGCTGACGTTGATGGGCCTCGATGACGGCGTGGCGCGCAATCTGGGGCTGGCGCTGTCGCTGGCGCGTCTGGCGGCCCTGACCCTGGCGATTGTGCTGAGCGCGTTACTGGTTAACGCTGTCGGCATCATCGGGTTTATCGGCCTGTTTGCGCCATTGCTGGCAAAAATGCTCGGCGCGCGCCGTCTGCTGGCGCGGCTGATGCTGGCTCCGCTGATTGGCGCGCTGATCCTCTGGCTTTCCGATCAACTCATTCTCTGGCTGGCGCGCGTCTGGATGGAAGTTTCCACGGGCTCGGTGACGGCCCTGATCGGCGCGCCGCTGCTGCTGTGGCTGTTGCCGCGCCTGCGCAGCATTAGCGCCCCGGCAATGGATGCCGGCGATAAAGTACATGCCGAACGTCAGTCGGTGGTGTGGTTCAGCCTTGCCGGGCTGGCGGTGCTGGTTATCGCCTCGTTTGCCGCACTCTCGCTGGGACGCGACGCCACGGGCTGGCACTGGGCGACGGGTGATTTGCTGCATGAACTTATGCAGTGGCGCTGGCCGCGGATCTTCTCCGCGCTGATTGCGGGCGTCATGCTGGCGGTGGCGGGCTGTATTATCCAGCGTCTCACCGGCAACCCGATGGCAAGCCCGGAAGTATTAGGGATCAGCTCCGGGGCCGCGTTTGGCGTAGTGTTGATGTTGTTCCTCGTGCCGGGAAATGCGTTCGGCTGGCTGATGCCTGCCGGGAGTATCGGCGCGGCAGTCACGCTGATGATTATCCTGATCGCCTCCGGGCGAGGGGGGTTCTCACCTCACCGCATGCTGCTGGCCGGGATGGCGCTCAGCACCGCGTTTACTATGCTGCTGATGATGTTGCAGGCGAGCGGCGATCCGCGCATGGCGCAGATCCTGACCTGGATTTCCGGTTCAACGTACAACGCCACCGGCAGTCAGGTGGTGCATACCGGGATTGTGATGATTGTGCTGCTGGCGATTGTGCCGCTGTGCCGTCGCTGGATGACCATTCTGCCGCTGGGTGGGGATACCGCCCGCGCGGTCGGGGTGGCGCTGACGCCAACGCGTATCGCCCTGTTGCTGCTGGCCGCGTGCCTGACGGCGACGGCCACCATGACTATCGGCCCGCTCAGTTTTGTCGGATTAATGGCGCCGCATATCGCCCGTATGATGGGCTTCCGCCGGACTTTGCCGCATATCGTGATCTCTGCGCTGACGGGAGGGGCGATCCTGGTCTTTGCTGACTGGTGCGGAAGGATGGTGCTGTTCCCGTATCAGATCCCGGCGGGCCTGCTGTCGACCTTTATCGGCGCGCCGTACTTTATATATCTGTTGAGAAAGCAGAGTCGGTAATAAAAGTAAACGGCAATCCTTAGATTGCCGTTTTCGTGTTTGCTCCCTCTCCCTGTGGGAGAGGGTTGGGGTGAGGGCATCAAGCCGCACATTTTACAGCTTCGCAAACACCTTACGCGCTGCGTCGATGGTGTTATTGATATCTTCTTCGCTGTGCGCCACGGACATAAAGCCCGCTTCAAACGCTGACGGCGCAAGATACACGCCTTCTTCCAGCATCAGGTGGAAGAAGCGTTTGAAGCGTTCCACGTCGCATTTCACCACGTCCTGATAGCAGGTCACGGTTTTCGCATCGGTGAAGAAAATCCCGAACATCCCGCCGACGTGGTTTACCACCAGCGGGATACCCGCGTCTTCTGCGGCTTCCAGCAGGCCGTTTGCCAGCTGCGTCGTCCGGTCCGTCAGGGTTTCGTGGATACCCGGCTGCGCCACTTCGGTCAGACAGGCAAAGCCCGCCGCCATCGCAATCGGGTTACCGGAGAGCGTACCCGCCTGGTAAACCGGACCGGTTGGCGCCAGCGCGTCCATTACGTCCTTACGGCCGCCAAACGCGCCGACGGGCATGCCGCCGCCAATGATTTTGCCGAGGCAGGTCAGATCCGGCTCAACGCCGTAGTATGACTGCGCTCCCGCCAGCGCGACGCGGAAACCAGTCATCACTTCGTCGATGATCAGCAGCGCGCCGAACTCATCGCACAGCGCGCGCAGGCCCGGCAGGAAATCCGGCTGCGGTGGAATACAGTTCATGTTGCCCGCCACCGGTTCAACGATGATGCAGGCGATCTCCTGCGGATACTGCTCGAACGCGGCGCGAACGGTGTTCAGATCGTTATAGGTGCAGGTCAGCGTGTGTTTCGCGAAATCAGCCGGCACCCCCGGAGAGTTTGGCTGGCCGAGGGTCAGCGCGCCGGAACCGGCTTTTACCAGCAGGCAGTCGGCATGGCCGTGATAACAACCTTCGAACTTGATGATCTTGTCACGACCGGTAAAACCGCGCGCCAGACGGATAGCGCTCATGGTCGCTTCGGTACCGGAGTTCACCATACGCACCATGTCCATCGTTGGCACCAGCTCGGTGACCAGCTCCGCCATTTTGACTTCCATCTCGGTTGGCGCGCCGAAACTCAGGCCGCGCTGAGCGGCTTCAATCACCGCGTTGCGGATCGCCGGGTGGTTGTGCCCCAGTACCATCGGGCCCCAGGAGCCGACGTAATCGACATAGGCTTTACCATCCACATCATACAGATATGCGCCATCCGCACGTTCGATAAACAGCGGGGTGCCACCCACGCCGGTAAAGGCGCGCACGGGTGAATTCACGCCGCCTGGGATAAGCTCGCGGGCTGCGCTGTAGAGGTTTTCAGACTTGCTCATGGCGTCGTTCCTGGTTCGTAGAAATAAGTTAAGGCAACTATTCTAAGTGATTCGGAAGAGGTTATAAAATTTTTGCCCCTCAGAAGGCTTAACAATTGTTAAGTATTTTTCAGGGGACGATGGGATTGTCTCTGGTAGAATCCCTGCGGCCTTTTGTATGACGAAACAGAACAGGTAATGAACGAGAACACGCCTTCTTTTGAACAACAACAGTTTACGCGCGCGAAGCACCGGGTCAGTATCCGGCGGCTGCTCAACCGTGACAAAACCCCGTTAGCCATTCTGCTGGCAGCCGCCGTGGTTGGTACGCTGGCCGGTCTGGTGGGGGTCGCATTCGAGAAAGCGGTCAACGCGGTGCTCAACTGGCGCATAGGTACCGTCGCCAGCTTTGCCGATCGGGAATGGCTGGTCTGGGTGTGGGCCTTTGGCCTTTCAGCACTGTTTGCCATGGTGGGCTATTTTCTGGTGCGTAAATTCGCACCTGAAGCAGGTGGCTCGGGGATCCCTGAAATTGAGGGGGCGCTGGAGGAGCTACGCCCGGTTCGCTGGTGGCGGGTGCTTCCTGTGAAATTTATCGGCGGGATGGGAACCCTCGGGGCGGGCATGGTGCTCGGTCGGGAAGGGCCAACGGTACAGCTGGGCGGTAACGTCGGGCGCATGGTCGGCGATCTGTTCCGTATGCGCAGCGCCGAAGCACGGCATACGCTGCTGGCGACGGGGGCCGCCGCGGGGCTGTCTGCGGCGTTTAACGCGCCGCTGGCGGGTATCCTGTTTATTATTGAAGAGATGCGCGCCCAGTTCCGCTACAACCTGATCTCCATTAAAGCGGTGTTTACCGGCGTGATTATGTCGAGCATTGTCTTTCGCGTCTTTAACGGCGAAGGTGCGGTGATTGAAGTTGGCAAGCTGACCAATGCGCCGGTCAATACTTTATGGCTGTATCTGGTTCTTGGGATGATTTTTGGCGTCGTCGGCCCGCTTTTTAACACCCTGATTTTACGGGCGCAGGATATGTTTCAGCGCATCCATGGCGGAAATACCACGAAATGGGTGCTGGTGGGAGGCCTGCTTGGCGGCGTGTGCGGGATCCTCGGCTTTATCGAACCGAATGCGGCGGGCGGCGGTTTCGGCCTGATTCCCATTGCCGCGGCGGGGAATTTCAGCGTAGGCCTGCTGCTGTTTATGTTTATTTCACGCGTCATCACCACGGTATTGTGCTTCTCCTCCGGCGCACCGGGCGGCATTTTCGCTCCGATGCTGGCACTTGGGACGCTGCTGGGTACGGCGTTCGGGATGGCGGCGGCGGCAGGGTTCCCGGCCTACCATCTGGATGCGGGGACGTTTGCGGTTGCGGGAATGGGGGCGCTGCTGGCGGCCTCCCTGCGCGCGCCGCTGACCGGGATCGTACTGGTGCTGGAAATGACCGACAATTACCAGCTCATTTTGCCAATGATCATTACCTGTCTCGGCGCGACACTATTAGCCCAATTCCTGGGTGGAAAACCGCTATACTCCACCATTCTTGCCCGTACCCTGGCGAAACAGGAAGCTGAACAGGCCCTGAAGCAGAATACTTGAATGAATTACCAGGGTATTAGATAATGACAAAAAGAATTGGGTGATTTTTGCCCAATAGCAGTCGCAGTATTCATGGGAGCATAAGATGAGTGATGACGTAGCGTTGCCGCTGGAATTTACCGAAGCAGCAGCGAAAAAAGTGAAAACCCTGATTGCCGACGAGGACAATCCGGATCTGAAACTGCGTGTTTATATTACCGGCGGCGGCTGTAGTGGCTTCCAGTATGGTTTTACCTTTGACGATCAGGTTAACGATGGTGATATGACTATCGAGAAACAGGGCGTCGCGCTGGTGGTTGACCCGATGAGCCTGCAATATCTGGTGGGCGGTTCAGTGGACTACACTGAAGGTCTGGAAGGTTCGCGCTTTGTGGTGACTAACCCGAATGCAACCAGCACCTGCGGGTGTGGTTCGTCGTTCAGTATTTAAGCCTGAATGCAGATTGTAGGCCCGGTAAGCGAAGCGCTACCGGGCTTATAAACGATATCTATCTTGAATTTTCATCCAGCGCAAAGGTCGGCAGCTTCAGGTGCCAGCGTATCGCCGCTAAACGGATCACCAGCGTGACCACCATCCCCAGCATCGCCGCATTCTCCAGCGGGACAGCAAAGGTGTAATACGCCGTGGCGTGAACAATCCCCCCGATGATACAGGCCGTCGCGTAGATTTCCGTTCGCAGGATCATCGGGACTTCTCGCGCCAGTATGTCGCGAATAATCCCTCCGCCCACGCCGGTTAACACGCCCATGCAGATCGCCACCAGCGGGCCAGTCCCGGCAATAAAGGCTTTATTCACGCCTATCCCCACAAAAACCGCCAGACCGACGGCATCCAGCACCGGCAATATCCATTTTGGCAGTCTGCGAGGCTGACGAACCAGCACGATGGTTAACAGGCAGGTGACCATCGCCACCACCAGGTCCGTGGGATCTTTTACCCAGAATACCGGGCCGTTTGCCAGCGCCATATCGCGGATCGTTCCGCCTCCCACCGCCGTAACAACGCCGAGTACCAGTACGCCAAAAGGGTCCATGCGTAGTTTTCCGGCAAGCAAAACGCCGGAGATAGCAAAAACGGCTGTGCCAAGAATATCCAGCCAATACACGAGCATCGTTAAATCCTCGAAGGGGGTATTTATCTGTTTGAGTGACTCTCTGCAAGTTCGGCGCAGAGTTGTTTTGCGGCGAGGATAATACGCGGGCTGGCGCGTTCAAACCAGTCGCTGTTGAGTGCGATGACCGGAATTTTAAGCTGCCGATGCCAGAATTGTTCTATTTTAGGAATCTCGCTCGCATTTCCGACCACCACAATGGCCTGCGGTTGTCGGGCAAGAACCTGCTCACGACTGACCTGGGGCCAGGGAACCCGGCTTTCGGCAAAGATATTTTCACCTCCACAGGTCTCAAGCACCTGGTTCTGGATCGAACCTCTCCCGGTAGTGAACAGCGGCTGGCTGCCAAATTGCAGAAAAACGCGTTGTTTCGGTTGCGTGCCGTATCGGGCTTTTAGCGCGGCATAGTCGTTGAGCATCTGCTGTGCAGCCTGCCCGGCGCGTTGTGGGGTAGGGCTGAAGGGCGCGAGGTCACGGAGGGTTTGCGCCACCTGTTCGATGCTCACCGCGTCCACCCATTTCACCGTTATTCCCAGCGAAGAGAGCTGGTTCACCTGCCGTTCGGCATTACCGCCGCGCCAGGCGAGGACCAGATCGGGCTTTAGCGCCACGATGCGTTCCAGGTTCATTCCCTGCCAGGTGGCAACCTGTTCGATATGGGCGGCCTGCGGTGGATAATCGGAAAAGCTGCTCACCGCAACGGGCGTGATCCCGGCGGCAAACGCCAGTTCCGTATTGGCAGGGGAGAGAGTGATCACCCGCGGCGCGGCGATGAGCCAGGCCGGAGCGAGCAGCAGAAGCAGGGCGACCAGCGCCCTGAATGACACCTTACCCACGCGCCAGTTTCTGCACCAGGGTTTCCACCATCACGGTGGACTGTTTGGCCGCAACGGCCAGGAATTCGTCGAAGCTGATGTGGGACTGCTGGTCCGCCACGTCAGAGATCGCGCGAACGACCACGAACGGCACGCTGAAGTTATGGCATACGTGCGCGATGGCCGTGGCTTCCATCTCAACGGCCACAGCCTGCGGGAAGTTATGACGGATTTTCGCCAGACCGACAGAGCCGTTGATAAAGGCATCGCCGCTGACGATCAGGCCACGCACCGCATTGAGGTTCAGCTCGTTAATGCAGCTTTCAGCGGCGGCAATCAGCTTATCATCCGCTTTAAACCCGGCCGGGCAGCCTGGAAGCTGACCATATTCGTAGCCGAATGCGGTGACATCTGCATCGTGGTAACGCGCTTCGTCGGAAACCACGATATCGCCCACTTTCAGCGTCGGCGCCAGACCGCCCGCAGAACCCGTATTAATGATAACGTCAGGCTTGCAGCGCTCAAGCAGCAGGGTCGCGCCCAGTGCCGCTGCAACTTTACCGATGCCTGATTTCAGCAGAGCCACGTCAACGCCGTTCAGCTGGCCGGTGTAGATCTCACAGCCACCGAGGGAGAGGGTCTGACGGTTCTCAATTTTGTCACGCAGCAGCGTAACTTCTTCTTCCATTGCACCAATAATGCCGATTTTCATAGATTTACTCGCGATGTGCCTTGTTAAGATGCATAGTCTATCATGCGGTTAAGGGGAAACGCATTCTCACGCGGGGGAGCACATGGCACCAATCGATTTTCGCACCAAAATTAACTGGCACCGACGTTTCCGTTCGCCACAGGGCGAAAAGAGCGAACATGAGATCCTGCGCATTTTCGAAAGCGATCGCGGACGCATCATCAACTCGCCCGCCATCCGCCGGTTACAGCAAAAAACCCAGGTGTTCCCGCTGGAGCGTAACGCCGCGGTGCGTACGCGGTTAACGCACTCCATGGAAGTGCAGCAGGTGGGACGCTACATTGCGAAAGAGATCCTCAGCCGCCTTAAAGAGCAACGTCTGCTGGAAACCTACGGACTGGATGAACTGACCGGGCCGTTCGAAAGCATCGTCGAGATGGCCTGCCTGATGCACGATATCGGCAATCCTCCCTTTGGTCATTTCGGCGAGGCCGCCATCAATGACTGGTTTAAACAGCGGCTTTTTCCCTCTGACGCCATAAGCCAGCCGCTCAGCGATGACCGCTGTGTGGTACGCGATTTACGCCTGCGTGAAGGTGAAGATAGCCTGAACGATCTGCGCCGTAAGGTGCGCCAGGATCTGTGTCATTTCGAGGGTAACGCGCAGGGGATCCGTCTGGTGCACTCCCTGATGCGGATGAATCTGACCTGGGCCCAGGTCGGCTGTATTCTTAAATACACGCGTCCCGCATGGTGGACCGGAGAAACGCCCGCCACGCATAGTTACCTGATGAAAAAACCGGGCTATTACCTATCGGAAGAAGCATACATCGCGCGGTTGCGTAAAGAACTGTCTCTGACCCCCAATGGCCGTTTTCCATTGACATGGATTATGGAAGCGGCTGATGACATTTCTTATTGCGTGGCCGATCTGGAAGACGCGGTGGAAAAAAGAATATTCAGCGTCGAGGAGCTGTATCAGCATCTTCATGATGCCTGGGGAGAGCATGAAAAAGGTTCTCTGTTTGCGCAGGTCGTCGAAAATGCCTGGGATAAATCGCGTTCAAATTCGCTGAGCCGCAGTACCGAAGATCAGTTCTTTATGTATTTGCGGGTGAACACGCTGAATAAACTGGTGCCGTATGCGGCCGCCCGTTTCATTGATAATTTGCCGATGATATTTAGCGGGGAATTTAATCACGCCCTGCTTGAAGATGAGAGCAGTTTTAGTCAGCTGCTTGAATTATATAAAAACGTGGCTGTTCGCCATGTTTTCAGCCACCCGGATGTCGAGCAGCTGGAGCTGCAAGGATACCGGGTTATCAGCGGGTTGCTGGAAATTTATGGTCCGCTGCTCCAGCTGACGGTCGATGAGTTTTGCGAGCTGGTCGAAAATGAACGTGTTCGCCGCCTGCCGATTGAATCTCGTCTCTATCAGAAGCTTTCAACCCGCCACCGGCTGGCATACATTGAGGCCGTCAGTAAAATAGATCGCCATTCTTCCCACTGGCCAGTTATGGAATATTATTATCGCTGTCGTCTTATCCAGGACTATATCAGCGGGATGACAGATTTGTATGCCTGGGATGAATACCGCAAGCTTATGGCCGTTGAATAAGCCATGAGTTTTGTAAAGACGACCAATAAATTTTTACTTTTTCCATAAACTTAATCCCGGAACTAAGCGGTATAAAACGAATCTGAGTTACACAGCAATTTTGCGTTATCTGGTAAATCGAGATTGAGAAACATGAAAAAAACCACATTAGCAATGAGTGCACTGGCTCTGAGTTTAGGTTTAGCGCTGTCCCCTCTGGCGATGGCGGCCGAGACAGCTTCCTCGGCAGCGACTGCGCAGCAGATGCCAAGCCTGGCCCCGATGCTCGAAAAAGTGATGCCATCGGTGGTGAGTATTAACGTTGAGGGCAGCACGACCGTCAATACGCCGCGTATGCCGCGTAATTTCCAGCAGTTCTTCGGCGACAATTCGCCATTCTGCCAGGACGGTTCGCCATTCCAAAGCTCCCCGTTCTGTCAGGGCGGCGGTGCAGGGGATGACGGCATGGGCGGCGGCCAGCAGCAGAAATTCATGGCACTCGGCTCGGGCGTGATTATTGATGCAGCGAAAGGCTACGTGGTGACCAATAACCACGTGGTAGATAATGCTAACACCATTAAGGTGCAGATGAGCGATGGCCGTAAATTCGATGCCAAAGTGGTTGGTAAAGACCCGCGCTCTGATATCGCGCTGATTCAAATCCAGGATCCGAAGAACCTGACGGCGATTAAGCTTGCCGACTCTGACGCGCTGCGCGTGGGTGACTACACCGTCGCCATCGGTAACCCGTTTGGTCTGGGCGAAACCGTGACCTCGGGTATCGTCTCCGCGCTGGGACGTAGCGGCCTGAATGCGGAAAACTATGAAAACTTCATCCAGACGGATGCGGCCATTAACCGTGGTAACTCCGGCGGTGCGCTGGTTAACCTGAACGGTGAGCTGATCGGTATCAACACCGCTATCCTGGCACCGGACGGTGGCAACATCGGTATCGGCTTTGCTATCCCAAGCAACATGGTGAAAAACCTGACTGCGCAGATGGTGCAATATGGACAGGTGAAACGCGGTGAGCTGGGTATCATGGGTACCGAGCTGAACTCCGAGCTGGCGAAAGCGATGAAAGTGGACGCTCAGCGCGGCGCATTCGTAAGCCAGGTCATGCCGAACTCCTCGGCGGCGAAAGCCGGCATTAAAGCGGGTGACGTCATTACCTCGTTGAACGGTAAACCGATCAGCAGCTTTGCCGCCCTGCGTGCGGAAGTGGGTTCTATGCCAATCGGCAGTAAAGTGACCCTCGGCCTGCTGCGTGAAGGTAAGCCGGTTAACGTGAGCCTGGAACTGCAACAGAGCAGTCAGAATCAGGTCGATTCCAGCACCATCTTCAGCGGTATTGAAGGTGCCGAGATGAGCAACAAAGGGGCAGATAAAGGCGTGGTGGTGAACAACGTGAAAGCGAACTCACCTGCTGCCCGTATCGGCCTGAAAAAAGGTGATGTGATCATGGGCGCTAACCAGCAGCCGGTGAAAAACATCGCTGAACTGCGCAAAATTCTCGACAGCAAGCCGTCCGTGCTGGCACTGAATATTCAGCGTGGTGATACCTCTATTTATCTCCTGATGCAGTAATCTTCTTAAGCCCCTGTTCGCAGGGGCTTTCTCGTTTCTGTGACCTTTCCCACAACTCCATACATCTCTCTCTGCCTTTGGGCATCTGCACAATGCAGCCTTAGCTGAACTTCCCTATGCTTGAGCTCTGCTCACGGGAGGGTTATATGGCTGGCTGGCATCTTGATACCAAAATGGCGCAGGATATCGTGGCGCGAACCATGCGCATCATTGATACCAATATCAACGTAATGGATGCCCGCGGGCGCATTATCGGCAGCGGCGATCGTGAGCGTATTGGGGAATTGCACGAAGGGGCGTTGCTGGTGCTCTCTCAGGGGCGCGTGGTCGATATCGATGACGCCGTGGCGAAACATCTGCACGGGGTCCGTCAGGGGATCAACCTGCCGCTGCGTCTGGAAGGAGAGATTGTTGGCGTTATCGGTCTGACCGGCGATCCTGAATCGCTGCGTAAATACGGCGAGCTGGTCTGCATGACGGCCGAGATGATGCTGGAGCAGTCGCGTCTGATGCACCTGCTCGCCCAGGACAGCCGCCTGCGCGAAGAGCTGGTGATGAATTTGATTCAGGCGGAGGAGCACACGCCTGCCCTGAGCGAATGGGCGCAGCGTCTGGGTATCGACCTGAATCAGCCGCGCGTGGTCGCCGTTATTGAGGTGGATAGCGGCCAGCTTGGTGTGGACAGCGCCATGGTGGAGCTACAGCAGCTGCAAAACATGCTGGCGACGCCGGAGCGTAACAACCTGGTGGCGATTGTCTCTTTGACGGAAATGGTGGTGCTCAAGCCTGCGCTTAATCAGTTTGGCCGCTGGGACGCGGAAGATCATCGTCGCCGCGTTGAGCTGCTCATCGAGCGCATGAAGGAGAACGGACAGCTCCGTTTTCGCGTCGCGCTGGGAAATTACTTTACCGGGCCGGGAAGTATCGCCCGTTCGTGGCGAACGGCGCGCACCACCATGATGGTAGGGAAACAGCGCATGCCGGAGAGCCGCAGTTATTTCTATCAGGATCTGATGCTGCCGGTCCTGCTCGACAGCCTGCGCGGTGGCTGGCAGGCCAACGAGCTGGCGCGTCCGCTTGTGCGTCTGAAAGCGATGGACAACAACGGGCTGCTGCGCCGCACCTTGCAGGCATGGTTCCGACATAACGTGCAGCCGCTGGCAACGTCAAAAGCGCTCTTTATTCATCGTAATACGCTGGAGTATCGGCTTAACCGGATCTCGGAACTGACGGGGCTGGATTTAGGGAATTTTGACGACCGGCTACTGCTGTATGTGGCGTTGCAGCTGGATGAACAGAGATAACTAAGTGCGGTCTGGTGCCCTCACCCCATCCCTCTCCCACGGGGAGAGGGCACAAACATTAAAAACGGCAATCAAGGATTGCCGTTTTGCTTTTATTTCCGCGTCAATTTCTCAAGATCTGCTTCAATCTCGCTGATCTTATTGGTGACTACGCTTTCCAGGTGACGCAGGTCGTCAAGGATCTTACGTTTCAGATCGACTTCGCTGCGATCGCGCTGGCAGATTTGATCGAGTTCGTCGATCACGTAGCGCAGGTTAGGGCTGATTTCCTGTACTTCTTTATATCCCTGACCGATACCGTCAGCGACAACGGTCTTACGCTGGCGAGGGTATTTAAACTTCACGCTTTTGGCGAAGAACTCTCCTTTGTCCTTGTGAAAATAGATTTTCAAAATATCGTTATTGGCTTCCTGGCGGAGACTATAACGATCAATTTCATCAGGATTGGTAATGCCCAGACTTTTCAGATTATCGTACATAGCGGTACCCTTGATCTCAACATAACCTATGAATAATTAACGAAAAAATCTATTTTCGCCACCTTCGGATATAAAAAAAGCGGGGTTGCCCCCGCTTTTTGTTATACCCGATTAATCGATGGTGCGCAGCAGTTCATTGATGCCCACTTTACCGCGCGTTTTCGCGTCCACTTTTTTCACGATGACCGCGCAATACAGGCTGTATTTGCCATCTTTAGACGGCAGGTTGCCGGAAACCACAACGGAACCGGCTGGAACGCGGCCGTAGTGAATTTCACCGGTTTCGCGATCGTAAATACGGGTGCTCTGGCCAATATAAACGCCCATGGAGATCACAGAACCTTCTTCGACGATCACGCCTTCAACCACTTCGGAACGTGCGCCGATGAAGCAGTTGTCTTCGATGATGGTTGGGTTAGCCTGAAGTGGCTCCAGAACGCCACCGATGCCCACACCGCCGGACAGGTGAACGTTTTTACCGATCTGCGCGCAGGAGCCGACGGTAGCCCAGGTGTCTACCATGGTGCCTTCGTCAACGTAGGCGCCGATGTTCACGTAGGATGGCATCAGCACGGTGTTGCGTGCGATGAAGGCACCCTGACGAACGGCCGCCGGTGGTACTACGCGGAAGCCCTCTTTCTGGAAGCGCGCTTCGTCGTAATCCGCAAATTTCATTGGCACTTTATCGAAGTAGCGGCTTTCTGCTCCGTCGATAACCTGGTTATCGTTGATACGGAAAGAGAGCAGCACAGCTTTCTTCAGCCATTGATGAGTAACCCACTGACCGTCGATTTTTTCTGCCACGCGCAGCGCGCCGGAATCCAGCAGGGAAATAACCTGGTTTACCGCTTCACGGGTCACGGTATCCACATTTGCCGGAGTGATGTCGGCGCGACGCTCAAAAGCGGACTCAATAACGTTCTGTAACTGCTGCATTGTTTACTCTTTCCATTTCACTAAAAAACACGTCACCCTTTATCGTTTGGATTGAGGGCTGCTGTCAACCGTTGTTGCACTTCAAGTTGCAGGTCATTATTAAGGGCACGCCGGTCGGCCGTCGCGATTATAAATAAATCTTCTACTCGTTCGCCAATGGTTGTAATTCGGGCGCCGTGAAGCGAAATTCCCAGATCGGCAAAAACCTGGCCGACGCGGGCGAGTAGCCCTGGCTGGTCGAGCGCAATCAGCTCAAGGAACGATTTACGGTCGGTATGGGTCGGCAGGAAATTGACCTCGGTATCGACGGTAAAGTGGCGCAGTTTTGCCGCCTGACGACGCGGCTGCGGAGGTTGCCAGCTGCGCTGGGTAATGGCCTGCTCGAGGCCAAAGCGTATCCCCTCATGCCTGTCCGACGACAGCGGGCTGCCGTCCGGCTCCAGCACAATAAAGGTGTCCATCGCCATGCCGTCGCGGGTGGTAAAAATCTGCGCGTCGTGAACGCTCAGGTTACGCCTGTCCAGCTCGGCACAGACCGCTGCAAACAAATAAGGTCGGTCCGGGCTCCAGATAAAGATCTCCGTCCCGCCACGCGTGGCCTGCGGACTGAGCAGAATCATCGGTTTTGTCAGGTCGTGCTTCAGCAGATGCCGGGCGTGCCAGGCAAGCTGGTTTGGGCTGTGGCGCACAAAGTAGTTGGCGCGGCAGCGCGCCCAAATCTGATGCAGCGCCTCTTCGTTGATGTTATCCATGCGCAGCAGGGCCAGCGCCTGCAACTGATGGTGGCGCACGCGCTCGCGCATGTCGGGGGTGTTCTGCATCCCGCGACGCAGCTGTTTTTCGGTGGCGAAGTAGAGTTCGCGCAGCAGGCTCTGCTTCCAGCTGTTCCACAGGGTTTCGTTGGTGGCGCAGATATCGGCCACCGTCAGGCAGACCAGGTAGCGCAGGCGGTTCTCCGTTTGCACTTCCTCGGCGAACTGCTTGATCACTTCCGGATCCTGAATATCACGACGCTGAGCGGTAACCGACATCAGCAGATGATGGCGAACCAGCCAGGCGATAAGCTGCGTTTCACGCGAGTTCAGACCGTGCAGCTCGGCAAATTTCAGCACGTCCTGGGCGCCGAGTACGGAGTGGTCGCCGCCGCGACCTTTGGCGATATCATGGAACAGGGCGGCGATCAGGATCAGCTCCGGGTGCGCCAGACGTGGCCACAGATCAACGCACAGCGGATGGCGGGATCGCGTCTCTTCCTTAGCGAAGCTTTCCAGCTTCAGCATGACGCGGATCGTGTGCTCATCCACCGTATAGGCGTGAAACAGGTCGAACTGCATCTGTCCGACAATATGCGACCACTGGGGCATATAAGCCCACAATACGCTGTGACGGTGCATCGGCAGCAGACCGCGGCTGACGGCGCCCGGATGACGAAGCATGCTCAGGAACAGCGAGCGCGCCTCCGGGATGTAACACAGCGGCTGCTTCAGATGACGCCGTGCATGGCGCAGATGACGCAGGGTGGTGGAGTAGATCCCGGTGATCGTGCTGTTGCGCACCATGGTGTAGAACATTCGCAGGATCGCTTCCGGTTCGCGGATGAACAGCGTTTCGTCGCGCAGATCGATAAGCGTGCCGCGCAGCTGAAATTCATCATCAATCGGACGCGGTTTTTCGTCTGCCGTCAGCGCGAGGATCGCCTCATCGAACAACTGTAACAGCATCTGGTTTAGCTCAGAGACGCGGCGGGTGACGCGGAAGAAATCCTTCATCATTTGCTCGACCGGCTCGTTGCCCTCGCCCTGGTAATTCAGGCGCTGCGCCACGCTGAGCTGTCGGTCAAACAGCAGGCGGTTATCGTAGCGGGTGACTTCCAGGTGCAGGGCAAAACGGATGCGCCACAGCAGATGCAGACATTCATTGAGTTCGTTACGTTCGGCTTCGGTCAGAAAACCAAACCCGACCATTTCGTCCAGCGATGTTGCCCCAAAATGGCGACGGGCGACCCATTGCAGCGTGTGGATATCGCGCAGGCCACCGGGGCTGCTTTTAATATCCGGTTCGAGATTATAGCTGGTACCGTGATAGCGCTGGTGGCGCTGGTTTTGTTCTTCGACTTTCGCGGCGAAGAATTTTTCCGAAGGCCAGAAGCCGTCGCTAAAGATGTGCTTTTGCAGTTCGAGGAACAGCGCCACGTCGCCAATCAGCAGGCGGGTTTCAATCAGGTTGGTGGCGACGGTCAGGTCAGATAACCCTTCCAGCAGACACTCTTCCAGCGTGCGTACGCTGTGGCCCACTTCCAGCTTTACGTCCCAGAGCAGGGTCAACAGTTCACCGATTTTCTGCGCCCGATCGTCCGGCAGTTTTTTACGGCTTAAGATCAGCAGGTCGATATCAGAGAGCGGATGCAGTTCACCCCGGCCATAGCCGCCGACCGCAACCAGCGCGACGTCGCTCACCTGTCCGAAACCGTAGTCGATCCACAGACGTTGCAGGAGCTGGTCGATAAATTCGGTGCGCGCTTCAATGAGCTGCTCGGCCGAAACACCTGCGTCAAATGCGCTACCCAGCCAGCGATGGAAAACCTCCATGTGGGCTTTGATATGCGCGCAGGTCAGCTCATGCGGTGGCCAGACGCCCGGGTTATCAGGCTGGTCGGGGAGGGTGGGAAGTGCTGTGTTAGCATACTGTTCGGGTAAGAGATTACTCATCGTGCGCCACCCATAAGAAAAAGCTATCGCCATTAAAAAAGCCGGCATTCGCCGGCTTCTTATCACTCAATGTTCGTCAGTATCGCCGGGATGGTGTCATCCTTGCGCAAGGTCATAATTTCGCAGCCGTTGTCTGTAACCACAATAGTATGCTCGTACTGGGCAGACAAGCTTCTGTCTTTGGTTTTTACCGTCCAGCCATCTTTCATGGTACGGATGCGGTAATCACCCGCGTTGACCATTGGTTCGATAGTGAAGGTCATGCCCTTTTGCAGCACTACGCCGCCGTCGTCAGCATCGTAATGCAGAACCTGCGGTTCTTCATGGAAGACGCGGCCAATGCCGTGACCGCAGTATTCGCGCACCACGGAGAAACCTTCCGCTTCCACAAATTTCTGGATAGCCGCCCCGATGGTGCGCAGGCGGATGCCCGGCTTCACCATTTTCAGCGCCAGGTAGAGGCTCTCTTGCGTCACTTTGCACAGACGCTCGCCCAGAATCGTTGGCTTGCCAACGATGAACATCTTAGAAGTGTCGCCGTGGTACTCGTCTTTAATCACGGTCACATCGATGTTGACGATGTCGCCATCTTTCAGCAGTTTTTCGTCATCCGGAATGCCGTGGCAAACCACTTCATTAATAGAGATGCAGACGGATTTCGGGAAACCGTGATAGCCAAGGCAGGCGGAGACCGCGTGCTGCTCGTTGACGATATAGTCGTTACAGATGCGATCCAGTTCGCCAGTGCTGACGCCCGGTTTCACAAACGGCTCGATCATTTCCAGCACGTCCGCGGCCAGACGACCGGCGACGCGCATCTTTTCAATTTCTTCAGGTGTCTTAATAGAGATAGCCATGTAATCTGTCCATCGGTGTCGATTTTTTCGACAATACTAGTGTAAGTGTTGTCAATGGTATCAGTCAGGCGCACCCCGTGCCAAATTGAGAATCATTAACAGCACACTCCGCCAACAATTATTGGTTTCTGGCCGTGTTTTGTGATATAAAGCGCGCCGGACTTCCGATCCATTTCAGATACACAGGCTGGACGGGAGCGACAAATCTCACTTTGTGTAACAACACACACGTATCGGCACATATTCCGGGGTGCCCTTCGGGGTCGGTAATATGGGATACGTGGAGGCATAACCCCAACTTTCAATATAGAGGTTTTAAACATGGCAACTGTTTCCATGCGCGACATGCTCAAGGCTGGTGTTCACTTCGGTCACCAGACCCGTTACTGGAACCCGAAAATGAAGCCTTTCATCTTCGGCGCACGTAACAAAGTTCACATCATCAACCTTGAGAAGACTGTACCAATGTTCAACGAAGCCCTGGCTGAGCTGAACAAGATCTCTTCCCGTAAAGGTAAGATTCTGTTCGTTGGTACTAAGCGCGCTGCAAGCGAAGCTGTGAAAGATGCTGCTAACAGCTGCGACCAGTTCTTCGTGAACCATCGCTGGTTGGGCGGCATGCTGACCAACTGGAAAACTGTTCGTCAGTCCATCAAGCGCCTGAAAGATCTGGAAACCCAGTCTCAGGACGGTACTTTCGATAAGCTGACTAAGAAAGAAGCGCTGATGCGCACTCGTGAACTGGACAAGCTGGAAAACAGCCTGGGCGGTATCAAAGATATGGGCGGCCTGCCAGACGCGCTGTTCGTAATCGATGCAGACCACGAGCACATCGCAATCAAAGAAGCTAACAACCTGGGTATCCCGGTATTCGCTATCGTTGATACCAACTCCGATCCGGACGGTGTTGACTTCGTTATCCCGGGTAACGACGACGCAATCCGTGCTGTTAGCCTGTACCTGAGCGCTGTAGCTGCTACCGTTCGTGAAGGCCGTTCCCAGGATCTGGCTTCTCAGGCGGAAGAAAGCTTCGTAGAAGCTGAATAATAAGGTTTTACCCCTTATTAGTACCGTGTATGAATAGGGGCCCATTATCGGCCCCTTTTTTCAATTTATACTGTTTGGCTCCCGGCCGGGCAGTTCACATCTCCCGAGGATTTAAGAATGGCTGAAATTACCGCATCCCTGGTAAAAGAGCTGCGTGAGCGTACTGGCGCAGGCATGATGGATTGCAAAAAAGCGCTGACCGAAGCGAACGGCGACATCGAGCTGGCAATCGAAAACATGCGTAAATCCGGTGCGATCAAAGCAGCTAAGAAAGCAGGCAACGTTGCTGCTGACGGCGTGATCATCACCAAAATCGACGGCAACTACGGCATCATTCTGGAAGTTAACTGCCAGACTGACTTCGTTGCTAAAGATGCTGGTTTCCAGGCATTTGCTAACAAAGTTCTGGACGCAGCGGTTGCAGGCAAAATCACTGACGTTGAAGTTCTGAAAGCACAGTTCGAAGAAGAGCGTGTTGCGCTGGTTGCTAAAATCGGTGAGAACATCAACATCCGTCGCGTTGCTTCCCTGGAAGGTGACGTGCTGGGCTCTTACCAGCACGGCGCGCGTATCGGCGTTCTGGTTGCGGCTAAAGGCGCTGACGAAGAGCTGGTTAAACAGCTGGCAATGCACATCGCTGCAAGCAAACCAGAATTCGTTAAGCCAGAAGACGTGTCTGCTGAAGTGGTAGAGAAAGAGTACCAGGTTCAGCTGGACATCGCGATGCAGTCTGGTAAGCCAAAAGAAATCGCAGAGAAAATGGTTGAAGGCCGCATGAAGAAATTCACCGGCGAAGTTTCTCTGACTGGCCAGCCTTTCGTAATGGATCCAAGCAAGTCTGTTGCTCAGCTGCTGAAAGAGCACAACGCTGATGTAACTGGCTTCATCCGCTTCGAAGTGGGCGAAGGCATTGAGAAAGTTGAGACTGACTTCGCAGCAGAAGTTGCTGCAATGTCCAAGCAGTCTTAATGATTGAAAAGGAGCCGCCTGAGGGCGGCTTCTTTTTGTCACCCGTCTCACGAAATCAGACAGGCTCCAGTATCGCTGTGCTGATTTGCGACATATCATGTCGCCAGAATTAACCCCATCTTAATCGTTGACAGTCTCAGGAAAGAAACATGGCTACCAATGCAAAACCCGTGTACAAACGCATTCTGCTTAAGCTGAGTGGCGAAGCGCTGCAAGGATCGGAAGGCTTCGGTATTGACGCAAGCATCCTTGATCGCATGGCACAGGAAATCAAAGAACTGGTCGAACTGGGTATTCAGGTTGGCGTGGTCATTGGCGGTGGCAACCTTTTCCGTGGTGCTGGTCTGGCGAAAGCGGGGATGAACCGCGTAGTGGGCGACCACATGGGTATGCTGGCAACCGTGATGAATGGCCTGGCGATGCGTGATGCGCTTCATCGCGCCTATGTGAACGCTCGCCTGATGTCCGCTATTCCTTTGAATGGCGTATGCGATAACTACAGCTGGGCAGAGGCCATCAGCCTGCTGCGCAACAACCGCGTGGTGATCCTCTCCGCCGGTACGGGTAACCCCTTCTTTACCACCGATTCCGCAGCCTGCCTGCGCGGTATCGAAATCGAAGCCGATGTGGTGCTGAAAGCGACCAAAGTCGATGGCGTGTTTACTGCCGACCCGGCAAAAGATCCTTCAGCGACCATGTACGATCAGCTGAGCTACAGCGAAGTGCTGGAAAAAGAGCTGAAAGTGATGGATCTTGCCGCCTTTACGCTGGCTCGTGACCACAAACTGCCGATCCGTGTCTTCAATATGAACAAGCCTGGCGCGCTGCGTCGCGTTGTTATGGGCGAAAAAGAAGGCACTTTGATCACGGAATAATTTCCGTCGGCGATAAATACAGGTAAGATTCCGCTTTATTTCGACGTGGTATCTTACCCGGGCGCGCCTTTGGCGTTGTCATGAATTAAACGCGACTATACTTAGCACACCTGTAGCGCTGTGCTGGCGGATAGTCTGCCTGAGACAAGTTTTCAAGGATTCGTAACGTGATTAACGACATCAGAAAAGATGCTGAAGTACGCATGGACAAATGCGTAGAAGCGTTCAAAAACCAAATCAGCAAAATCCGTACTGGCCGTGCTTCCCCAAGCCTGCTGGATGGCATCATCGTAGAATACTACGGTACGCCTACGCCACTGCGTCAGCTGGCGAGCGTGACGGTAGAAGATACCCGTACCCTGAAAATCAACGTGTTCGATCGCTCAATGAGCCCGGCCGTTGAAAAAGCGATCATGGCATCTGACCTGGGTCTGAACCCAAGCTCAGCGGGCGCGGATATTCGCGTTCCACTGCCTCCGCTGACGGAAGAGCGTCGTAAAGACCTGATCAAAGTCGTGCGTGGTGAAGCTGAGCAGGGTCGCGTTTCCGTGCGTAACGTGCGTCGCGATGCGAACGATAAAGTGAAAGCTCTGCTGAAAGAAAAAGAGATCAGCGAAGATGACGATCGTCGTTCTCAGGACGACATTCAGAAAATGACCGACGCGGCGATCAAGAAAATTGATGCGGCGCTGGCAGAAAAAGAAGCGGAACTGATGCAGTTCTGATTTTCGCTGTACACTGATAAACGCCGTTCAGAAGGACATTGAGTCTTGCTGGCGGCGTTTTGCTTTTATCTGGTCTAACTTTTGGGCATCTCATGAAGCATCTCACTCTCCTCGGCTCGACCGGCTCTATCGGTTGCAGCACTCTCGACGTTGTACGTCATAATCCTGACAGCTACACCGTGGCCGCGCTTGTGGCCGGAAAAAACGTGCAGCGAATGGTCGAACAGTGCCTGGAGTTTACCCCCCGTTTTGCGGTGATGGATGACGAAGAGAGCGCCCGCCAGGTGAAAGCGCTGTTGCAGGAGAAGGGCTGCCGTACCGAGGTACTCAGCGGGCAACAGGCGGCGTGCGATATGGCCGCGCTTGATGAAGTTGATCAGGTCATGGCGGCAATCGTCGGGGCGGCGGGTCTTCTGCCGACGCTTGCCGCTATTGATGCGGGTAAAGATGTCCTGCTTGCGAACAAAGAGTCGCTGGTCACCTGCGGACGCCTCTTTATGGAGGCGGTAAAACAGCGTGGGGCGCGTCTTTTGCCGGTCGATAGCGAACACAACGCGATTTTTCAGAGTTTGCCTCAACCTTTTCAACAAAACCTGGGGTACGCTGACCTGGAGCAGAATGGCGTTGTGTCGATTCTGCTTACCGGGTCTGGTGGCCCGTTCCGTGAAACGCCACTGTCTGAATTGAGCGCAATGACGCCGGATCAGGCGTGTCGTCATCCGAACTGGTCAATGGGGCGTAAGATCTCCGTCGATTCGGCCACCATGATGAACAAAGGTCTGGAATACATTGAAGCTCGCTGGCTGTTCAATGCGTCGGCGAAACAGATGGAAGTGCTGATCCACCCGCAGTCGGTGATTCACTCGATGGTGCGCTATCAGGACGGCAGCGTGCTGGCCCAGCTGGGCGAACCGGATATGCGTACGCCAATTGCTCATACAATGGCGTGGCCAAACCGCGTAAAATCGGGCGTTAAGCCTCTCGATTTTTGTAAGCTGAGTTCACTGACGTTTAGCGAGCCTGATTATGACCGTTATCCCTGTCTGAAACTGGCGATGACGGCCTTCGATCAGGGGCAGGCGGCGACAACGGCGCTTAATGCAGCCAATGAAGTGACCGTTGAAGCATTCCTGAATCAGCAGATCCGCTTTACTGATATCGCCGCGTTGAATTTATCCGTGCTGGAGATGATGGATTTGCGTGAGCCGCAGAGCGTGGAAGAGGTGCTGGCCGTGGATGAACAGGCACGCATTGTTGCGCGTAAACAGGTGACACGTCTCGCAAGCTGGTGATAAAGCAAGCACTAGTCGTCGTGCTATTTGTTAGCGTTGGGCTTCAGTGATATAGTCTGCGCCACCTGATCGCAGGTATTTGGCTTTAAGTGGTCAGGTAAGCCGTGGTTTGACACGGCTTTTTTATGTATAGGCTTCAGTATTCCTGTGTACCGTTAAATCCTTTCAGGGACTAAAAACGCGTTATGTTGTCTGCGAATCAACCAATAAGCGAAAACTTGCCAGCACATGGCTGTCGCCATGTTGCAATCATCATGGATGGCAATGGCCGCTGGGCGAAAAGACAAGGGAAGATACGAGCCTTTGGGCATAAAGCTGGGGCGAAATCTGTTCGCCGCGCCGTCTCTTTTGCCGCCAATAACGGCATTGATGCGTTAACGCTCTATGCTTTTAGCAGTGAGAACTGGAATCGACCTGCGCAGGAAGTGACGGCGTTGATGGAACTGTTCGTGTGGGCGCTCGATAGTGAAGTAAAAAGCCTGCACCGCCACAACGTCCGCTTGCGTATTATTGGCGAAACCAGTCGTTTTAACTCACGTTTGCAGGAACGGATTCGCAAAGCAGAAGCGCTGACGGAAAATAATACCGGCCTGACGCTCAATATCGCGGCGAATTACGGCGGACGCTGGGATATTATCCAGGGGGTTCGGCATTTGGCTGAGCAGGTTCAGGAAGGGCTGTTAAGACCCGACCAGATTGATGAAGAGGCGCTGAGTCAGCAAATCTGCATGAATGAACTGGCACCCGTGGATTTGGTTATAAGGACAGGGGGGGAACATCGCATAAGTAACTTTTTGCTGTGGCAAATTGCCTACGCCGAACTTTACTTTACGGATGTTCTTTGGCCAGATTTTGATGAACAAGACTTTGAAGGTGCGCTGCATGCCTTTGCCAATCGAGAGCGTCGTTTCGGCGGCACCGAGCCTGGTGGCGATAACGCCTGATGGGGGTAGCTTTTGCTGAAGTATCGCCTGATTTCCGCTTTTGTATTAATACCCGTCGTCATCGCAGCGCTGTTTTTACTGCCTCCGGTGGGATTCGCTATTGTTACGCTGGTGGTGTGTATGCTCGCCGCGTGGGAATGGGGGCAGCTTAGCGGCTTTACCTCGCGCACTCAGCGGGTATGGCTGGCGGTACTCTGTGGTTTTTTACTGGCCCTGATGCTGTATACCTTGCCTGAATATCATCACGATGTTCACCAGCCGCTGGTTGCCGGTTCCTTATGGATATCGCTGGCCTGGTGGATTGCTGCGCTTGTTTTAGTGCTTTTCTATCCGGGCTCTGCCGCGATCTGGCGTAACTCTAAAGTGTTGCGCCTTATTTTTGGTCTGCTCACGATTGTTCCCTTTTTCTGGGGGATGGTTGCGCTGCGCGCCTGGCACTATGACGAAAACCACTACAGCGGCGCGATATGGCTGCTTTATGTGATGATTCTCGTCTGGGGGGCTGACTCCGGGGCCTATATGTTTGGTAAACTGTTCGGCAAACATAAACTGGCGCCAAAGGTTTCTCCGGGCAAAACCTGGCAAGGCTTCATCGGCGGCCTGTTTACGGCAGCGATTATCTCCTGGGGCTATGGCGTCTGGGCGAATCTTGAGGTTGCCCCCTCCACCCTGCTGGTATGTTCGATTTTCGCGGCGCTGGCATCGGTGCTGGGTGATTTAACCGAGAGTATGTTTAAGCGTGAAGCAGGGATTAAGGACAGTGGTCACCTGATTCCAGGACATGGCGGAATACTGGATCGCATTGACAGCCTTACCGCGGCTGTTCCCGTATTTGCTTGCCTGCTTTTACTGGTGTTTGGGACGATATAACGGAAGGTTTTATGCTGAGCATTCTCTGGAATCTGGCGGCGTTCATTGTTGCACTGGGTGTACTGATTACCGTGCATGAATTTGGCCATTTCTGGGTTGCCCGGCGCTGTGGTGTGCGGGTGGAGCGATTCTCGATTGGCTTTGGCAAATCGCTCTGGAAGCGCACCGATAAGCATGGCACCGAGTTTGTCATTGCTCTGATTCCCCTGGGCGGCTATGTCAAAATGCTCGACGAACGCGTTGAGCCTGTCGCCCCGGAACTTCGCCATCGCGCGTTTAACAATAAAACTGTTGGACAACGTGCTGCCATCATCGCTGCCGGCCCGGTAGCCAATTTCATCTTCGCTATCTTCGCCTACTGGCTGGTGTTTATCATCGGCGTGCCTGGCGTGCGCCCGGTTGTGGGAGAAATCACCACGGGTTCTATTGCGGCAACGGCGCAAATTACACCGGGAATGGAACTTAAAGCGATTGATGGTATCGAAACCCCTGATTGGGATGCCGTGAGGTTACAACTGGTTGCCAAAATTGGTGATGAGCAGACAACCGTCAGCGTATCGCCATTTGGTTCCGACCAGCGGCAGGAAAAAGTGCTGGATTTACGCCACTGGCGCTTTGAGCCAGACAAAGAGGACCCTGTCGCCGCACTCGGGATTCGACCGCGCGGCGCGCAGATCGAGCCGGTATTAGCCGAAGTACAGGCCAAATCGGCAGCGAGTAAAGCAGGTTTACAAGCGGGTGACAGGATCGTTAAAGTCGATGGTCAGCCATTAACACAATGGATGACCTTTGTTACTCTGGTGCGCGATAATCCAGGCAAGCCGCTCGCGCTGGAAGTGGAAAGGCAGGGGAGTTCGCTCTCACTGACCCTCACTCCGGATACCAAATCGGGCGGCGGTAAGGCGGAAGGGTTTGCAGGCGTTGTGCCGAAAGTGATCCCACTGCCAGATGAGTACAAGACAATACGCCAGTATGGGCCGTTTAGCGCCATCGTTGAGGCCACGGATAAAACATGGCAGCTGATGAAGCTTACGGTCAACATGTTGGGGAAATTGATAACCGGTGATGTGAAACTGAACAACCTCAGTGGGCCAATTTCGATTGCTCAGGGGGCTGGGATGTCAGCGGAGTTCGGGGTGATTTACTATCTCATGTTCCTTGCGCTGATTAGCGTGAACCTGGGGATAATCAACCTGTTCCCGCTTCCCGTATTAGATGGGGGCCATCTGCTGTTTTTAGCGATTGAAAAGCTAAAAGGCGGACCGGTATCCGAGCGAGTTCAAGACTTTAGTTATCGCATTGGCTCGATTTTGCTGGTGCTGTTAATGGGGCTTGCACTTTTCAATGATTTCTCTCGGTTGTAAGAGAGTTAGTTAGGAAGAACGCATAATAACGATGGCGATGAAAAAGTTGCTCATAGCGTCGCTGCTGTTTAGCAGCGCGACCGTATACGGTGCTGACGGGTTCGTAGTGAAAGATATTCATTTCGAAGGCCTTCAGCGTGTCGCCGTTGGTGCGGCCCTCCTCAGTATGCCTGTGCGCCCCGGCGATACGGTTAATGATGAAGATATCAGTAACACCATCCGTGCTCTGTTTGCCACTGGCAACTTTGAGGACGTCCGCGTCCTGCGCGATGGTGATACGCTGGTGGTTCAGGTAAAAGAACGTCCAACGATTGCCAGCATCACTTTCTCCGGCAACAAGTCGGTGAAAGACGACATGCTCAAGCAGAACCTTGAGGCATCGGGTGTTCGTGTGGGGGAATCTCTGGACCGCACAACCCTTGCAGACATTGAAAAAGGTCTGGAAGATTTCTACTACAGCGTCGGTAAATACAGCGCGAGCGTTAAAGCGGTTGTTACACCGCTGCCACGTAACCGTGTTGACCTGAAACTGGTCTTCCAGGAAGGTGTTTCTGCGAAGATCCAGCAGATCAACATTGTGGGTAACCACGCGTTCAGCACCGACGAACTGATCTCCAACTTCCAGCTGCGTGACGAAGTGCCGTGGTGGAACGTGGTGGGCGATCGTAAATACCAGAAACAGAAACTGGCGGGTGACCTTGAAACCCTGCGCAGCTACTATCTGGATCGCGGTTACGCCCGTTTCAACATCGATTCAACTCAGGTGAGTCTGACTCCGGACAAGAAAGGTATCTACATTACCGTTAACATCACAGAAGGCGATAAGTACACGCTTTCGGGTGTTGAAGTCAGCGGCAACCTGGCAGGACATTCAGCTGAAATTGAATCTCTGACCAAAATTCAGCCGGGCGATCTGTACAGCGGATCTAAAGTCACCAAAATGGAAGACAGCATTAAGAAGCTGCTCGGCCGTTATGGTTATGCGTATCCGCGTGTGCAAACGCAGCCGGAAATTAACGACACGGATAAAACCGTTAAGCTGCACGTTAACGTTGATGCGGGCAACCGCTACTACGTGCGTAAGATCCGCTTCGAAGGTAACGATACCTCTAAAGACTCCGTTCTGCGCCGTGAAATGCGCCAGATGGAAGGGGCATGGCTGGGAAGCGATCTGGTAGACCAGGGTAAAGAGCGTCTGAACCGTCTGGGCTATTTCGAAACGGTCGATACCGATACTCAGCGTGTACCGGGTCGTCCGGATCAGGTTGATGTTGTTTATAAAGTTAAAGAACGTAATACCGGTAGCTTCAACTTCGGTATTGGTTACGGTACTGAAAGTGGCGTGAGCTTCCAGGTCGGTGTTCAGCAGGATAACTGGCTGGGTACGGGCTACTCTGTCGGTATCAACGGGACGAAAAACGACTACCAGACTTACTCTGAGTTCTCCGTTACCAACCCATACTTCACCGTTGACGGTGTAAGCCTGGGCGGTCGTATCTTCTATAACGACTTTAAAGCGGACGACGCGGACCTCTCCTCGTATACCAACAAGAGTTACGGTCTGGATGGTACGCTCGGCTTCCCGGTCAACGAATACAACACCCTGCGTGCAGGTTTAGGGTACGTGCATAACGACCTGTCCAACATGCAACCGCAGGTGGCGATGTGGCGTTATCTGGACTCCATCGGTCAGTCGGCGAGTACGTCCAGCGATGACAATGGTTTCGCCGCGGACGACTTCACCTTCAACTACGGTTGGACCTACAACCGTCTTGACCGTGGCTACTTCCCGACGGAAGGTTCACGCGTCAACCTGAACGGTAAAGTGACTATCCCGGGCTCGGATAACGAGTTCTACAAGGTCACGCTGGATACGGCGTCCTACTTCCCAATTGATGAAGATCACAAGTGGGTTGTTCTGGGTCGTACCCGTTGGGGCTATGGTGACGGTTTAGGTGGCAAAGAACTGCCGTTCTATGAAAACTTCTACGCCGGTGGTTCAAGCACCGTGCGTGGCTTCCAGTCCAATAACATTGGTCCGAAAGCGGTTTATTACGGCGGTAATGACGAAGATAACTGCGCAAGCCGTGATCCTAAGCAAGTATGTAGCTCTGATGACGCAGTAGGCGGTAACGCTATGGCCGTGGCGAGCCTCGAGTTCATCACGCCTACGCCGTTTATCAGCGACAAGTATGCGAACTCCGTGCGTACCTCCTTCTTTATGGATGCAGGTACGGTGTGGGACACCAACTGGGAGAACACCGCCCAGACGCGTGCGGCGGGGGTTCCGGACTACAGCGATCCGAGCAACATTCGCATGTCCGCCGGTATCGCATTACAATGGATGTCACCGCTGGGGCCGTTGGTCTTCTCTTACGCCCAGCCGTTTAAGAAATACGATGGAGACAAAGCGGAGCAGTTCCAGTTTAACATTGGTAAAACCTGGTAATAATCCGCTGCAATGGAATGCGTTGGCAGTGTAGCGCTGACAACCGGCGATCGGTAAAACGATCGCCTTGCCACGCAAAGAACGGTACCCCTCGGGTGCCAATGGGATGGTAAGGAGTTAATTGTGAAAAAGTGGTTATTAGCTGCAGGTCTCGGTTTAGCGATGGCAACTTCTGCTCAGGCAGCGGATAAAATTGCAATCGTCAACATGGGTAATTTGTTCCAGCAGGTTGCACAGAAAACCGGTGTTTCTGCAACGCTGGAAAACGAATTCAAAGGCCGTGCGAGCGAACTGCAACGTATGGAAGGTGATCTTCAGTCCAAGATGCAGCGTCTTCAGCGTGATGGTTCTACCATGAAAGCGAGCGAGCGCAGCAAACTGGAAAAAGACGTCATGTCTCAGCGCCAGACCTTCTCTCAGAAAGCGCAGGCTTTCGAGCAGGATCGTCAGCGTCGTTCTAACGAAGAGCGTGGCAAACTGGTGACGCGTATTCAGTCTGCCGTTAAAGCAGTCGCAGCCGATCAGAGCATCGATCTGGTTGTTGATTCGAACGCCGTTGCATTCAACAGCAGCGATGTTAAAGACATCACCGCTGATGTTCTGAAACAGGTTAAATAAGTAATGCCTTCAATTCGACTGGCTGATTTAGCTCAGCAGTTGGATGCAGAATTACACGGTGATGGCGATATCGTCATCACCGCTGTTGCGTCCATGCAATCTGCTAAAGCAGGCACTATTACCTTCATGGTAAGCCCTAAGTACCGTGAACACCTGGCCCAGTGCCAGGCGTCTGCCGTTGTTCTGACGCAGGACGATCTTCCATTTGCCACTAGCGCTGCACTGGTAGTGAAAAATCCCTACCTGACCTATGCGCGCATGGCCCAAATTCTTGATACCACGCCGCAGCCGGCACAGAACATTGCAGCCAGTGCTGCGATTGATCCGACGGCTCAGCTGGGTAACAACGTATCAGTCGGCGCAAAGGCCGTTATCGAATCCGGCGTTGTGCTGGGTGATAACGTGGTGATTGGCCCAGGCTGCTTTGTTGGAAAAAATACGAAAATTGGCGCAGGGACTCGTCTGTGGGCCAATGTCTCTGTCTACCATGAGGTTGAGATTGGCGAGAATTGTCTCGTACAGTCCAGCACGGTGATTGGTTCTGACGGATTTGGTTACGCTAACGATCGGGGTAACTGGGTTAAGATCCCTCAGCTGGGTCGCGTGATTATCGGCGATCGTGTGGAGATCGGCGCTTGCACCACCATCGACCGCGGTGCGCTTGACGACACCATTATTGGTAACGGTGTTATCATAGACAACCAGTGCCAGATTGCACATAACGTTGTGATTGGCGACAATACCGCAGTTGCGGGTGGAGTTATCATGGCAGGCAGCCTGAAAATTGGCCGTTACTGCATGATTGGCGGTGCCAGCGTGATCAATGGCCATATGGAAATATGCGACAAAGTCACGGTGACGGGGATGGGTATGGTGATGCGTCCAATCACTGAGCCTGGCGTTTATTCCTCCGGTATTCCGCTGCAACCGAACAAGGTCTGGCGTAAAACAGCTGCACTGGTGATGAATATTGATGATATGAGCAAGCGACTCAAAGCGATTGAGCGCAAAATCGATCAACAAGACTAAGCGTTCATCCGTTTAACGCTAAATTTCCCGGCCTGTCGGCTTTGTTTATAAACCGGCAGGCCGTGTTATTATTGCTACTTAGTACATTTGACAGGAAGAGTATTTTGACTACTGACACTCATACTCTGCATATTGAAGAGATTTTAGAACTTCTGCCGCACCGCTATCCGTTTTTACTGGTAGACCGTGTGCTGGATTTTGAAGAAGGTCGTTTTCTGCGCGCAGTGAAAAATGTCTCCGTTAACGAGCCGTTCTTCCAGGGGCACTTCCCTGGTAAGCCTATCTTCCCGGGTGTATTGATCCTTGAGGCGATGGCACAGGCTACCGGTATTCTGGCGTTTAAAAGCGTAGGTAAACTGGAACCGGGTGAACTCTATTACTTCGCGGGTATCGATGAAGCGCGCTTCAAGCGTCCGGTCGTGCCTGGTGATCAAATGATCATGGAAGTCACTTTTGAAAAAACGCGTCGCGGCCTGACTCGCTTCAAAGGCGTAGCTATGGTTGACGGCAAAGTTGTTTGCGAAGCGACAATGATGTGTGCGCGTAGCCGGGAGGCCTGATACGTGATTGATAAATCCGCCTTTATTCATCCTACCGCCATTGTGGAAACGGGTGCCATTATTGGTGCAAACGTCCACATTGGCCCGTTTTGTATTGTTGGACCCCATGTCGAAATTGGTGAGGGTACAGTACTGAAATCTCACGTTGTCGTGAATGGTCATACCACCATTGGCTGCAACAATGAGATCTATCAGTTCGCCTCCATCGGCGAAGTTAACCAGGATCTTAAGTATGCTGGCGAACCGACCCGCGTGGAAATCGGCGATCGTAACCGCATTCGCGAAAGCGTCACCATTCATCGTGGTACAACGCAAGGCGGTGGATTGACGAAGGTGGGCAGCGACAACCTGTTTATGGTTAATGCGCATATTGCGCACGACTGTACCGTGGGTAGCCGCTGTATTCTCGCCAACAACGCAACGCTGGCGGGACACGTATCGGTCGATGATTTCGCCATTATTGGCGGCATGACCGCAGTCCATCAGTTCTGCATCATTGGTGCACACGTGATGGTCGGCGGATGCTCCGGTGTGGCGCAGGACGTCCCACCGTTTGTGATTGCGCAGGGCAACCATGCCACGCCGTTTGGCGTGAACATTGAAGGCCTCAAGCGTCGTGGCTTCAGCCGCGAAGCGATTACCGCGATCCGCAACGCGTACAAACTGCTGTACCGTAGCGGTAAAACGCTGGAAGAGGCTAAGCCGGAAATTGCCGAGCTGGCGAATAAGCACCCTGAAGTGAAAACGTTCATGGAATTCTTTGAACGTTCAACCCGTGGTCTGATTCGTTAATGGTCGACAGTCGTCCGCTTACCATCGCCCTGGTCGCCGGAGAAACCTCCGGCGATATTCTTGGTGCAGGTCTGATCCGCGCGCTTAAAGCCCGTGTACCCAATGCCCGCTTTGTGGGCGTGGCTGGGCCGCTGATGCAGGCCGAAGGCTGCGAAGCCTGGTATGAAATGGAAGAGCTGGCTGTGATGGGCATCGTCGAGGTGCTGGGCCGCTTGCGTCGCCTGCTGCATATTCGCGCCGACCTTACCCGCCGTTTTACCGATCTTAAGCCCGATGTATTTGTCGGCATTGATGCGCCTGATTTCAATATTACCCTTGAAGGGAACCTGAAAAAGCAGGGGATCAAAACGATCCATTACGTCAGTCCGTCCGTGTGGGCGTGGCGACAGAAACGCGTTTTCAAAATCGGACGGTCCACCAATCTGGTGCTGGCTTTTCTGCCTTTCGAAAAAGCGTTTTACGACAGATTTAATGTCCCATGCCGTTTTATCGGTCATACCATGGCGGATGCCATGCCGCTGGATCCGGATAAAAACGCGGCGCGTGACGAACTGGGCATCCCGCATGATGTGCACTGTCTGGCGTTGCTGCCAGGAAGCCGGGGTGCGGAAGTTGAAATGCTCAGTGCCGATTTCCTGAAAACGGCGCAAATTCTTCGCAAGACTTACCCCGATCTTGAAGTGGTCGTGCCGCTGGTGAATGCCAAACGCCGGGAGCAGTTTGAGCGTATCAAAGCCGACGTCGCCCCGGATCTTCACGTCCGCCTGCTGGACGGAAAAGGGCGGCAAGCCATGTTTGCGAGCGATGCCGCACTGCTGGCTTCCGGCACGGCTGCGCTGGAGTGTATGCTGGCAAAATGTCCAATGGTAGTCGGTTATCGCATGAAGCCGTTTACCTTCTGGCTGGCAAAACGTCTGGTAAAAACAGATTACGTATCCCTGCCAAACCTGCTTGCGGGTCGCGAGCTGGTGAAAGAACTCTTGCAGGATGAATGCCAGCCGCAGGCACTGGCTGATGCATTACTGCCGCTGCTGGCCAACGGTAAAACCAGCCACCAGATGCATGATACCTTCCGTGAACTGCATCAACTGATCCGCTGTAATGCTGATGAGCAGGCGGCCGATGCGGTGCTGGAGTTAGCACAATGATGGAATTTATTTATCCCCATACCCACCTCGTTGCCGGTGTGGATGAAGTCGGTCGTGGCCCGTTAGTGGGTGCCGTTGTGACCGCGGCGGTGATCCTCGATCCAGCCCGCCCGATCGTTGGCCTGAACGACTCGAAAAAACTGAGCGAAAAGCGTCGTTTAGCGCTGTTCGATGAAATTAAAGAAAAGGCGCTGGCCTGGAGTCTCGGGCGCGCAGAGCCGCATGAGATCGACGATCTGAACATTCTGCACGCCACCATGCTGGCGATGCAGCGTGCCGTTGCTGGCCTGAAGATTGTGCCTGAGTATGTACTGATCGACGGTAACCGTTGCCCGGCGCTGCCGATGCCTTCCATGGCTGTTGTTAAAGGCGATAGCCGCGTCGCAGAAATCAGTGCGGCGTCAATCATTGCCAAAGTGACGCGCGATGCCGAAATGGCCGCGCTGGACCTCACTTATCCCGCGTATGGTTTCGCCCAGCACAAGGGATATCCAACGGCTTTCCATCTGGAAAAGCTGGCTGAACATGGCGCAACTGAACATCATCGGCGCAGCTTTGGCCCGGTGAAACGCGCGCTGGGACTGGTGTCCTGAATCAAGACGCAAGCAATTAAGTAACGCGGGATTTGAAGATGGCTGAACCACGTTTCGTACACCTGCGGGTGCATAGCGACTACTCCATGATCGATGGGCTGGCAAAGACCGGGCCGCTGGTAAAAAAGGCGGCCTCGCTTGGCATGCCTGCGCTGGCGATCACCGATTTTACCAACCTGTGTGGCCTGGTGAAGTTCTACGGAACGGCGCATGGCGCAGGATTAAAGCCCATCGTCGGCGCGGATTTTCACGTGCAGAGCGACCTGCTCGGCGATGAGATGACGCAAATTTCCGTGTTAGCCATGAATAACACGGGCTATCAGAACCTCACTCTGCTGATCTCAAAAGCCTACCAGCGCGGTTACGGCGCACTGGGTCCATGGATTGACCGCGACTGGCTGGCGGAGCTGAACGAAGGTTTGCTGCTGATCTCCGGTGGCCGTATGGGGGATGTCGGCAAATGTCTGCTGCGCGGTAACAACGCGCTGGTGGATCAGTGCGTCTCGTTCTACGAAGAGTATTTCCCGGATCGCTATTACCTGGAGCTGATCCGTACCGGGCGTGCGGATGAAGAGAGCTATCTGCATGCGGCCGTCGCACTGGCGGAAGCGCGTGGCCTGCCTGTGGTGGCCACCAACGATGTGCGCTTCCTTGAGGCGGGCGATTTTGACGCGCATGAAATTCGCGTCGCTATCCACGATGGTTTCACCCTCGACGATCCGAAACGTCCGCGCAACTACTCATCGCAGCAGTACATGCGCAGCGAAGAGGAGATGTGTGAGCTCTTCTCGGACATCCCGGAAGCGCTGGAAAACAGCGTAGAGATTGCCAAGCGCTGTAACGTCACCGTGCGTCTCGGCGAATACTTCCTGCCGCAGTTCCCGACGGGCGATATGACCACCGAAGATTTCCTGGTTATGAAATCGAAAGAGGGTCTGGAAGAGCGTCTGGAATTCCTCTTCCCGGATGAAGCGGTTCGTAAAGAGAAACGTCCTGAATATGATGAGCGCCTCGATATTGAACTCCAGGTGATCAACCAGATGGGGTTCCCTGGCTACTTCCTGATCGTGATGGAGTTCATCCAGTGGTCGAAAGATAACGGCGTGCCGGTAGGCCCGGGCCGTGGTTCCGGTGCCGGCTCGCTGGTGGCGTATGCCCTGAAAATCACTGACCTCGATCCGCTGGAATTTGACCTGCTGTTCGAACGTTTCCTCAACCCGGAACGTGTCTCCATGCCCGACTTTGACGTCGACTTCTGCATGGAAAAACGCGACCAGGTGATTGAGCACGTGGCCGATATGTACGGTCGTGATGCGGTTTCGCAGATTATTACCTTCGGTACGATGGCAGCGAAAGCGGTTATCCGCGACGTGGGCCGCGTTCTGGGCCACCCGTACGGTTTTGTCGATCGAATCTCTAAGCTGGTGCCGCCCGATCCGGGCATGACCCTGGCGAAAGCCTTTGAAGCCGAACCTCAGCTGCCGGAAATTTACGAAGCCGACGAAGAGGTGAAAGCGCTGATCGACATGGCGCGCAAGCTGGAAGGCGTCACGCGTAACGCCGGTAAGCATGCGGGGGGCGTGGTTATCGCCCCGACCAAAATCACTGATTTTGCGCCGCTGTACTGCGACGAAGCGGGCCAGCACCCGGTCACCCAGTTCGACAAGAACGACGTGGAATACGCCGGGCTGGTGAAGTTCGACTTCCTCGGCCTGCGTACGCTGACCATCATCAACTGGGCGCTGGAGATGATCAACGCCCGTCGCGAGAAGAACGGCGAACCGCCGCTGGATATCGCGGCTATCCCGCTTGATGACAAGAAAAGTTTCGACATGCTGCAACGCTCGGAGACGACAGCCGTCTTCCAGCTTGAATCCCGCGGCATGAAAGATTTGATTAAGCGTCTGCAACCAGACTGCTTCGAAGATATGATCGCGCTGGTGGCCCTGTTCCGTCCGGGGCCGTTGCAGTCGGGGATGGTGGATAACTTTATCGACCGTAAGCACGGGCGCGAAGAGATTTCCTACCCGGACGTGCAGTGGCAGCATGAAAGCCTGAAACCGGTACTGGAGCCGACCTATGGCATCATCCTGTATCAGGAACAGGTCATGCAGATCGCCCAGGTACTTTCGGGTTACACCCTTGGCGGCGCAGACATGCTGCGTCGTGCGATGGGTAAGAAAAAGCCGGAAGAGATGGCCAAGCAGCGTTCCATCTTTGAAGATGGGGCGAAGAAAAACGGCATCGATGGCGAACTGGCGATGAAAATCTTCGACCTGGTGGAAAAATTCGCCGGGTACGGATTTAACAAATCCCACTCCGCCGCCTATGCTTTGGTTTCGTATCAGACGCTGTGGCTGAAGGCTCACTATCCCGCTGAGTTTATGGCAGCGGTAATGACCGCCGATATGGACAACACCGAGAAGGTGGTTGGCCTGGTGGACGAGTGCTGGCGCATGGGGCTGAAGATCCTGCCGCCGGATATTAACTCGGGCCTGTACCATTTCCACGTTAACGATGACGGGGAAATCGTCTATGGGATCGGCGCGATCAAGGGCGTGGGTGAGGGGCCGATCGAGGCGATCATCGAAGCGCGTAACAACGGCGGCTATTTCCGCGAGCTGTTCGATCTGTGCGCCCGCACCGATACCAAAAAACTGAACCGCCGCGTGCTGGAAAAACTGATCATGTCCGGCGCGTTTGACCGGCTGGGGCCACACCGCGCCGCGCTGATGAACTCGCTCGGCGATGCGCTGAAAGCGGCCGATCAGCACGCGAAAGCGGAAGCCATTGGCCAGGCGGATATGTTCGGCGTGCTGGCGGAAGAGCCAGAGCAGATCGAGCAGTCTTATTCCAACTGCCAACCCTGGCCAGAACAGGTGGTGCTGGATGGGGAGCGTGAGACGTTAGGCCTGTACCTGACGGGGCACCCGATCAACCAGTATCTGAAAGAAATTGAGCGCTATGTCGGCGGCCACAGGCTAAAAGACATGCATCCGACAGAACGTGGTAAAATCACCACGGCTGCGGGGCTCGTGATTGCTGCAAGGGTAATGGTCACCAAGCGCGGCAATCGTATCGGCATCTGTACCCTGGATGACCGTTCCGGGCGTCTGGAGGTGATGTTGTTCACCGACGCGCTGGATAAATACCAGCAATTGCTGGAAAAAGACCGCATACTTATCGTCAGCGGACAGGTCAGCTTTGATGACTTCAGCGGGGGGCTTAAAATGACCGCCCGCGAAGTGATGGACATTGACGAAGCCCGGGAAAAATATGCTCGCGGGCTTGCTATCTCGCTGACGGACAGGCAAATTGATGACCAGCTTTTAAACCGACTCCGTCAGTCTCTGGAACCCCATCGCTCGGGGACCATTCCAGTACATCTCTACTATCAGAGGGCGGATGCACGTGCGCGGTTGCGCTTTGGTGCAACGTGGCGTGTCTCTCCGAGCGATCGTTTACTGAACGATCTCCGTGGCCTCATTGGTTCGGAGCAGGTGGAACTGGAGTTTGACTAATACAGGAATACTATGAGTCTGAATTTCCTTGATTTCGAACAGCCGATTGCAGAGCTGGAAGCGAAAATCGATTCTCTGACAGCCGTGAGCCGTCAGGATGAAAAACTGGATATTAACATCGACGAAGAAGTGCATCGTCTGCGCGAAAAAAGCGTAGAACTGACGCGCAAAATCTTTGCCGATCTCGGCGCATGGCAGATCGCCCAGCTGGCGCGTCATCCACAGCGTCCGTACACCCTGGATTATGTCCGCCTGGCGTTTGACGAATTTGACGAACTGGCAGGCGACCGCGCATACGCTGACGATAAAGCTATCGTCGGCGGTATCGCGCGTCTGGATGGACGTCCGGTGATGATCATTGGTCATCAGAAAGGCCGTGAAACCAAAGAGAAAATCCGTCGTAACTTCGGTATGCCAGCACCAGAAGGCTACCGTAAGGCCCTGCGTCTGATGGAGATGGCTGAGCGTTTCAATATGCCAATCATCACCTTCATCGACACGCCGGGGGCTTACCCGGGTGTTGGCGCTGAAGAGCGCGGCCAGTCTGAAGCCATCGCACGCAACCTGCGTGAGATGTCTCGCCTGAAAGTGCCGGTCATCTGTACCGTTATCGGTGAAGGTGGGTCCGGCGGCGCGCTGGCAATTGGCGTGGGCGATAAAGTGAATATGCTACAGTACAGTACCTATTCCGTTATCTCTCCGGAAGGCTGTGCCTCCATTCTGTGGAAAAGCGCCGACAAAGCGCCGCTGGCTGCCGAAGCGATGGGCATCATTGCCCCACGTCTGAAAGAGCTGAAGCTGATCGACACCGTTATCCCTGAACCGCTGGGCGGCGCGCACCGTAAGCCGGAAGTGATGGCTGCGTCCCTGAAAGCGCAGCTGCTGGCAGACCTGGCGGACCTGGACGTGCTGAGCAAAGAAGATCTGCTCAACCGTCGTTATCAACGTCTGATGACCTACGGTTACGCGTAAGCCTCACAATTATCCTAAAAGCCGCACATTGTTGCGGCTTTTTTTATACCTGCCGTTTACCTTAACTATGCTTATCTGATGTTTTTCAAGGAGGTAAACCATGAACATCATTGCCATCATGGGGCCACACGGCGTCTTTTATAAAGACGAACCCATCAAGGAGCTGGAGCAAGCCCTTAAAGCACGCGGATACCAGCTGATCTGGCCGCAAAACAGCGCCGATCTGCTGAAATTTATCGAACACAATCCGCGCATCTGTGGCGTGATATTCGACTGGGACGAATACGACATGGAGTTGTGCAGCGATATCAATAAGCTCAACGAATATCTTCCGCTGTACGCGTTTATCAATACTCACTCGACCATGGACGTGAGCGCTCACGATATGCGTATGGCGCTGTGGTTCTTCGAATACTCACTCGGCGTTGCCGAGGACATTGCGACCCGCATTCAGCAGTACACCGGTGAATACCTCGATAACATCACACCGCCGTTCACGCGCGCGTTGTTCACCTATGTGAATGAAGGGAAGTACACCTTCTGTACGCCAGGCCACATGGCGGGAACGGCCTATCAAAAAAGCCCGGTGGGATGCCTGTTCTACGATTTCTTTGGCGGTAACACGCTGAAAGCGGACGTGTCCATTTCAGTCACCGAATTAGGCTCGCTGCTGGATCATACCGGCCCGCATCTGGAAGCTGAAGAGTACATCGCCCGGACCTTTGGCGCCGAGCAAAGCTACATGGTGACCAACGGTACCTCAACCTCGAACAAAATCGTCGGGATGTATGCCGCGCCTGCCGGCAGTACGCTGCTGATTGACCGCAACTGCCATAAATCACTGGCGCATTTGCTGATGATGAGCGACGTGGTGCCGCTCTGGCTGTCGCCTACGCGTAATGCGCTAGGTATTCTCGGCGGCATTCCTCGCCGTGAGTTCACGCATGAAGCCATTGAAAATAAGATCGCGGCGATCCCCGAGGCAAGCTGGCCCGTTCACGCAGTGATCACCAACTCCACCTATGACGGGCTGCTTTACAACACGAACTGGATCAAGCAGACGCTGGACGTACCGTCGATCCACTTTGACTCCGCGTGGGTGCCTTACACCAATTTCCACCCGATTTACTCGGGTAAAAGTGGGATGAGCGGCGAGCGGGTGCCTGGCAAGGTGTTCTTCGAAACGCAGTCGACGCACAAAATGCTGGCCGCGTTTTCCCAGGCATCTCTCATTCACATCAAGGGCGAGTACGACGAGGACACCTTCAACGAAGCCTTTATGATGCACACGACCACGTCGCCGAGCTACCCGCTGGTGGCGTCCATCGAAACGGCGGCGGCGATGCTGCGCGGTAATCCGGGTAAACGCCTGATCAATCGTTCGGTGGAACGGGCGCTGCATTTCCGAAAAGAGGTTCAGCGGCTTAAAGATGAAGCGGACGGCTGGTTCTTTGATATCTGGCAGCCGGAAGAGATTGATGAGGCAGAATGCTGGCCCGTCGCGCCGGGGGAGAGCTGGCACGGTTTTCGGGAGGCCGATGCGGACCACATGTTCCTCGATCCGGTTAAGGTGACGATCCTGACGCCGGGCATGGATGAACAGGGTGTGATGGGTGAGGAAGGGATCCCGGCTGCGCTGGTGGCGAAGTTCCTTGATGAGCGCGGCGTGGTGGTGGAGAAAACCGGCCCCTATAATTTGCTGTTCCTGTTCAGCATCGGGATCGATAAAACCCGCGCGATGGGTCTGCTGCGCGGACTGATGGAGTTTAAGCGCGCATACGATCTGAACCTGCGGGTGAAGAATATGCTGCCGGATCTCTACGCGGAAGATCCTGACTTCTACCGCAATATGCGTATTCAGGATCTGGCCCAGGGCATTCACAGGCTGATCCGCCAGCACGATCTGCCGCGCCTGATGTTGCAGGCATTTGATGTTCTGCCTGAAATGAAGCTGACGCCGCACAGGGCGTGGCAACGCCAGGTGAAAGGGGAGGTTGAAACCGTTGAGCTGGAGAATCTGGTCGGGCGGGTATCGGCCAACATGATCCTGCCTTATCCGCCGGGCGTGCCGCTGCTGATGCCGGGTGAGATGATCACCGAGGAGAGCCGGGCGGTGCTTGATTTCCTGCTGATGCTCTGTTCGGTAGGGCGCCACTATCCGGGCTTTGAAACGGATATTCATGGCGCGAAACGCGATGATAACGGCGTGTACTGGGTGAGAGTCCTAAAATAAAAGGGTCTGCTTGCCAGGAGCGGGTTGTCGGTTGTAACGTTCAGGGCATCATAAAAAGGAGAAACTATGCTGGGTTTAAAAGCGGTTCATCATATTGCGATCATTGCCACCGATTATGCGAAAAGTAAGGCATTCTACTGCGACGTTCTCGGCTTTACGCTGTTAAGCGAGGCCTACCGTGAGGAGCGCGACTCCTGGAAAGGCGATCTGGCGTTAAACGGACAATATGTGATTGAACTGTTCTCTTTTCCTTTCCCGCCAGCGCGTCCTTCGCGCCCGGAAGCCTGCGGTCTGCGCCACCTCGCCTTCAGCGTCGATGACCTGGACAGCGCGGTAAAACATCTGGAAGCCCACGGCGTGGCCTGCGAAGCGATTCGTGTCGATCCCTTTACCGATAAACGTTTCACTTTTTTCAACGATCCGGACGGGCTGCCGCTGGAGCTTTACCAGCAGTAATCGCCGTCATGTGTGATAATGCCCGTTCAGTTCGGGCATTTTTTATGTGTAATTTCCTATGACCTTACCCGCAATCGCGCACGCCGTTTCACCCTACCGCCAGCTGCTGGTGGGGTTCAGCGGTGGCCTGGATTCCACCGTTTTGCTGCACCGCCTTAAGCTCTGGCGCGACCGTGAGCCTGACGTCCAGCTGCGGGCGATGCATATCCATCACGGCTTAAGCCCCCATGCCGACGACTGGGTGGCGCACTGCGAAGCGGTGTGTTCAGGGTGGGCGATCCCGCTGATCGTTGAACGCGTCACGCTTGAGGATGAGGGGCTGGGTATTGAGGCGCAGGCGCGGAAAGCCCGCTACGCCGCGTTTTCTGGCGCATTACAGCCTGGGGAAGCGTTGGTCACCGCGCAGCATCTGGACGACCAGTGCGAGACGTTTTTACTGGCGCTCAAGCGGGGCAGCGGGCCTGCGGGGTTATCTGCCATGCCTGAGCGCGCTGATTTTGCTGAAACAGAGCTCATCCGCCCGCTGCTGGGTGAGACGCGCGCATCACTGGAAGCCTGGGCGCAGCAGCATCATCTGTGCTGGATTGAAGACGAGAGCAATCAGGACGACAGTTACGACCGTAACTTCCTGCGCCTGCGCGTCTTACCGCTGCTGAGCGAGCGCTGGGCGCATTTTTCCGAAGCGGCGGCCAGAAGCGCCATGCTGTGTGCTGAACAGGAAAGCTTGCTGGATGAATTGCTGAGCGAGGAGCTGGATACGCTGATTACCGCTGACGGTGCCCTGAACATAGCGCCGTTGATGGTGATGAGCCCCGTGCGTCGGGCTGCTCTGATTCGCCGCTGGCTGGCTTCCCAGCGTGCGGTTATGCCGTCCCGGGCGATGCTCAACCGTATCTGGGAGGAAGTTGCACAGGCGAGGGAAGATGCCGCCCCGTGTATACACCTGAATGGTTATGACGTCAGGCGCTATAAAGGGCAACTCTGGTGGGTAAAATCTGTGCCGTCGCTGGCTGACGCTGTGCTCGACTGGCCGTCGCCGAGGAATGCATTAACGCTACCGATGAATGCCGGTGTCGTTGCGTTAAGCCATTCGGGCAATGTGCGTCTACCTGAGCCGGACGAGAACGTCACCATACGCTTCAGGGCCAGCGGCATGCTGCATATCGTCGGGCGTAACGGCGGGCGTAAGTTGAAGAAAATCTGGCAGGAACAGAACGTTCCGCCCTGGCGACGTGATACCACGCCGCTTCTGTTTTACGGCGACACGCTCATCGCGGCGGCAGGAGTGTTCATCACTGAAGAGGGGTGGGCTGAAGCCGGAGTTAATTTTGAATGGAAAGCGTAACGGGCAGCCTGGCTGCCCGTTAGTTATCAGGATTCGCTCACCACGACGGTGCCGATTTCCGGATGGCTGAAACTGGCAATTTTGTCGAGGCGTAGCTCACGCGTTGCACCTGCATCTTCCACAACCAGGTATTCCACATTTTTACGGGAAACCAGATCGCTGGCCTTTGCCTTTAGCACTTCGCCATCTTTTAGCTCCAGCGTCAGTATTAAATGATGCTGGCAGGCGAGTTCGAGGTTGTCATAGTCATCACAATTGATGGGTTGATAGGTATCATTCATCGACATAATCGCTCACCAGTAAATTCGCCGCAGCATACGCTGCTTTTTCCCTGACCGATTCAGAAAGGCTCTCATCAGAGGCCACTTCATTTAGCACGTTCAATACACAGCCCAACGCATCCGGAATGTACCCCAGATCTCCGCTGGCGATCTCCGCATACCGTCTGCGAATCAACTCACAATAATTATTCACATCACCTCCTGCCAGCGTACTGACTTACTGTGAGATATCATTAAGCCTACGAAGTTAAACTCGGTTTAGCAAGGTGACTATACCATACTCATTTAAGCAATATCAGCGCCTTGATAAGAGGGAGCCACCACCTCGTAACAGCCTTTTGCCGCGGTTTTCGCTACAATGTACGCCTGATTCGAAAGGAGTTCTCTCATGGCGCTGAAAGCGACTATTTATAAAGCTGTGGTCAATGTGGCGGATCTTGACCGTAACCAGTTTCTGGATGCGTCATTGACGCTGGCGCGTCACCCTTCTGAAACCCAGGAGCGCATGATGCTGCGCCTGCTGGCGTGGATTAAGTATGCCGACGAGCGTCTGCAATTTACCCGTGGTTTAAGCGCGGAAGATGAACCGGAAGCCTGGCTGCGCAACGATCATCTGGGTATCGATTTATGGATTGAGCTTGGCCTGCCGGATGAACGCCGGATCAAAAAGGCCTGCACCCAGTCAGCTGAAGTGGCGTTGTTTGCCTACAACCAGCGCGCGGCGGAGATCTGGTGGCAACAAAATAAAAATAAATGTGCGCAGTTCAAAAATCTTACCGTCTGGTATCTGGATGATGAACAGCTGGCGCAGCTGAGTGCGTTCGCCAGCCGGACGATGGCGCTACAGGCGACGATTCAGGACGGCGCCATCTGGCTTTCCGATTCTCAGAATAATCTGGAAATTCATCTCACGGCCTGGCAGCCCGCATCATGATTGTATTGTCCCGAAACGTCAGCATCCCTGATAACGAGCTGGAGATCACCGCCATCCGGGCCCAGGGAGCAGGGGGACAGCACGTTAACAAGGCCTCAACGGCTATCCATTTGCGCTTTGACATTCGGGCCTCCAGCCTGCCAGAGTATTATAAAGAAAGCCTGCTTGCCGCCAGCCATCACCTGATCACCAGCGAGGGTGTGATGGTGATTAAAGCGCAGGAGTATCGCAGCCAGGAGCTTAACCGGGAAGCGGCAATAGCTCGGCTGGTCGCGGTCATCAAAGAGCTGACGGCTGTGCAAAAAAGTCGCCGGGCAACACGTCCAACACGGGCATCGAAAGAACGTCGGTTGTCATCGAAGGCGCAGAAATCCACCGTAAAATCACTGCGTGGCAAAGTCCGCCACCCGTAATGTGACGAAAGGGACACCCTTTTTCATAAGGAAAGAATTGTGAAAAAAGCATTATTATCAGCGCTGGCCGTGACAAGCCTGTTTGCGCTTTTTGGCTGTAACAACCGTTCGGAAACCCAGGTACTACAGCCCACGCAAAATGAAGAATTAAAGCCGATGCAGCAGAGCTGGCGCGGCGTTTTGCCATGTGCAGATTGCGAGGGCATCGAAACCTCTCTGTTCCTGCAAAAAGATGGCACCTGGGTCATGAACCAGCGTTACCAGGGGGCGAAAGAACCGTCTTCTTTTGCATCTTATGGAACATGGGCGCGTACGGCTGAGAAGCTGGTATTGACGGATACCACGGGCGATAAAACTTATTTCCGCGCCAAAGGCGAGGGGATGGAGATGCTCGATCGCGAAGGCAATCCGATTGATTCCCAGTTCAACTACACGTTGGCCCCGGTGAAAGCGACCCTGCCAGCCACCCCAATGGCAATGCGAGGGATGTATTTCTACATGGCGGATGCGGCGATCTTCACTGACTGTGCAACCGGGAAGAAAGTCAGCGTGGCGAACAATGCCCAGCTGGAGCGAGACTATGCCGTCGCGCGCGGCAACGACAGTAAGCCAGTGTTGCTGACGGTTGAAGGGCATTTTACGCTGGAGCCAAACCCGGATAGCGGCGAGCTGGTGAAAACGCTGGTGGCAGATAAAGACGCGAAGTTTGCTGCGGGGAAAGACTGCGAAAGCAAATAAGATATAGCCATTAAAAAACCCCGCGCTGGCGGGGTTTTTTGTTTTTTAACCTTTGATGGCTTTCACCAGGTAATCAAGAATATCGCCCGTCTTGATCATCTGTTTTTCGCCGTTGCGACGGTATTTGTATTCAATCTCGTCGCTGTCGAGGTTACGGTCGCCGATGACGATGGTATGGGGAATACCGATCAGTTCCATGTCAGCAAACATCACGCCAGGACGCTCTTTACGATCATCCATCAGCACGTCGATACCTTTCGCGCTCAGCTCAGCGTAGAGTTTCTCAGCCAGCTCCTGCACGCGGTAAGACTTGTGCATGTTCATTGGCAGGATCGCCACCTGGAACGGCGCGATGTTATCCGGCCAGACGATTCCGCGTTCGTCATAGTTCTGCTCGATAGCGGCAGCAACAACGCGCGTTACGCCAATGCCGTAGCAGCCCATGGTCAGAACCTGGTTACGACCATCTTCGCCCTGAACGGCAGCGTTCATTGCGCGCGAGTACTTATCGCCCAGCTGGAAGATGTGGCCTACTTCGATACCGCGTTTGATCATCAGGGTACCCTTGCCGTCCGGGCTTGGATCGCCTGCGACCACGTTACGGATGTCAGCCACTTCCGGCGTCGCCACGTCCCGATCCCAGTTGATGCCGAAGTAGTGTTTACCGTCGATGTTTGCGCCCGCAGCGAAGTCGCTCATCGCCGCAACGGTGCGGTCAATGACCACCGGAACAGGCATGTTCACCGGACCCAGAGAACCAGGACCTGCATTCACCACGGCGCGGATCTCCGCTTCCGTTGCGAAGGTCAGCGGGCTGGCAACCTGCGGCAGCTTCTCGGCTTTCACTTCGTTCAGCTCGTGATCGCCTCGTACCAGCAGGGCAATCAGTGGATAAGCGCTACCTTCAGCCGATTTCACCAGCAGGGTTTTCACGGTTTTTTCGATCGGCAGAGTAAACTGCTCAACCAGCTCGGCGATAGTTTTCGCGTTTGGCGTATCAACCAGCGTCATCTCTTGCGTTGCCGCACCGCGTGGTTCTTTCGGTGCCAGCGCTTCTGCAAATTCGATGTTCGCGGCGTAATCAGAGGAGTCAGAGAAGATCACATCGTCTTCGCCGCTCTGCGCCAGAACCTGAAATTCATGAGAGGCGCTACCGCCGATTGAACCGGTATCAGCCTGTACAGCACGGAAATCCAGCCCCATGCGGGAGAAGATTTTGCTGTAGGCCGCGTACATTTTGTCGTAGGTCTCTTGCAGCGATTCCTGAGAAGTATGGAAAGAGTAAGCATCTTTCATCAGGAATTCGCGAGAACGCATGACGCCAAAGCGTGGACGCACTTCGTCACGGAACTTGGTCTGGATCTGGAAGAAGTTCAGCGGCAGCTGTTTGTAAGAGCTCAGCTCGTTACGGATCAGGTCGGTGATCACTTCTTCATGCGTTGGACCGAGAACGAATGGACGATCGCCACGATCGGCAATACGCAGCAGTTCAGGACCGTACTGCTCCCAGCGACCGCTCTCCTGCCACAGTTCAGAGGGCTGAACGACCGGCATTAACACCTCGATAGCACCGGCGTTGTTCATCTCTTCACGCACGATGTTTTCGACTTTTTTCAGGACGCGCACGCCGGTCGGCAGCCAGGTGTATAACCCGGAGGCCAGCTTGCGGATCATCCCGGCGCGCAGCATCAGCTGGTGGCTGATCACCTCGGCGTCGGCAGGTGTCTCCTTCAGAGTGGAGAGCAGATATTGGCTAGTACGCATGTTGTTACGGTTCCATTTCGACGATTGGAACAGGCTGAAACACCAGCCTGACACAAAAAAAGTGGTTTAGTTTACCAGTGTGGCAAAGATGCCAAAAGAGAGGAGAACAAAATTACCTGGGTTCCAGGGCAAACACTTCAAAACCCGCCGCAGTCACGCGCCAGCGCACGTTAAAGTCCAGCAGCCAGACAGCGTACGTTTTCCCGGCTTCCTCTTCTTTGCGGTAGGCGGGACGGGGGTCCTGGGCCAGCACTTCAACGATAAAGTCACGCAGACGAGGATAACGCTTTTCCAGCTCGCTGATTTGCGTTGTAATTTCAGACGTGAAGTGAACCGGCATATCTGCCTGCGGTGCGTCCTGTGCATAGCTTGCCCGGGCATCCGGCAGCGCTTCGGCGAAGGGCAGGTAAGGCTTAATATCTATGACCGGCGTGCCATCAACCAGGTCAAGGCTACCTAACTCCAGGATCACCTGATCTTTCTGACAACGTATGCCTTTCAGCTCGACCAGCGACATCCCGATGGGGTTGGGACGAAAGGTTGAGCGGGTGGCAAAGACACCCATTCTGGCATTTCCGCCCAGACGAGGCGGACGCACGGTGGGACGCCAGCCGCCTTCCATGGTCTGGTGAAATACAAAGACCACCCATAAATGGCTGAACGCCTCAAGCCCGCGCACTGCATCGGCCTGATTATACGGCGCGACAAGATGAAGCTCGCCGCCGCCGTTAATGACCAGACCCGGCTGACGCGGCACGGCGAACTTTTCTTTATAAGGGGAGCGAATAACGCCTATCTGCTCGAACTGAAATGAACTCATTTCGCCGTAATGTTAAGCGCAGAACCGATACATACCGCCTGGCGATAGCAACCTGGTGTGCCGCTGGTGACTTCGCAGCTGTGCAGCAGCACCGCGTTGGCTTTCATTTTCGACGCGTTGATTTGCATACGCTTGCGGGCTGTCGGAATATTAGGTGGGGAGTCCTGATTCGTTGCCTGGCAGGATTCGCCGCTCACTTCGCCCAGTTCACGGAATGGCTTACCGACCAGCTCGTCGGCTTTGGTAATAATACGTACCGGCGCAGCGCGAGGCGCTTTCGGTTTTGCTGGCTCCGCTTTTGGCGGGGTTGCAGTGCTTTGAACAGGTTCAACAGGAGATCTGCTTAGCATAGAACAGCCGCTCAGCATCAGTGCTAAAAGACAGATCGGTAAAGCACGCATAATAATTCCTCAGTGGATAATCAAAACGTCAGATATTGAAGCAGTTGACCGCACAAATGACAAGACGGGCAAACGCCCGTCTTGATGATATTACACTGCCGGGAGATTACCAGCCTTTAACCGCGCCGCCGTTAAACACCTTATTGGCTTCCTGGTACACTTCTTCAGACTGATAGGCCTGTATGAATTTCTTCACATTCTCCGCGTCTTTGTTGTCTTCGCGAGTCACGATCAGGTTGACGTACGGGGAATCTTTGTCTTCAACGAAGATGCCATCTTTCGCTGGGGTCAGGCCGATCTGGCTGGCGTAAGTGGTGTTGATCACGGCCAGGGCGATCTGCGCATCGTCCAGAGAACGTGGCAGCTGTGGTGCTTCCAGTTCAACAATTTTCAGATTTTTCGGGTTTTCGGTTACGTCCAGAACGGTCGGTAACAGGCCAACGCCTTCTTTCAGTTTAATCAGACCCACTTTCTGTAGCAGAAGCAGGGAACGGCCAAGGTTGGTTGGGTCGTTAGGGACGGCAACCTGTGAACCCGGCTGGAGTTCATCCAGAGATTTAATTTTCTTGGAGTAACCGGCAATTGGGTAAACGAAGGTGTTACCGACAGCAACCAGTTTGTAGCCACGATCTTTGATCTGCTGATCCAGGTACGGTTTATGCTGGAAGGCGTTAGCGTCAATGTCGCCTTTGCTCAGCGCTTCGTTCGGCAGAACGTAATCGTTGAAGGTCACCAGTTCAACGTCCAAGCCATATTTCTCTTTCGCGATTTTCTGCGCGGCCTCAGCAACCTGCTGTTCTGCACCGACGATAACGCCTACTTTGATGTGGTTTGGATCTTTTTCGTCCTGACCGCAACCCACCAGTGCCAGCGAACCAATCAGTGCGCCTACTGCTGCAAAGGTCTTAAATTTAAACGCCATGTTATGTCCTTAACTCGTCGAGTTTGTGTTGTTTGTAACGTTATTTATGCGTAACAGCCCGGACGATACGATCGCCAGAGAATTGAATTAAGTAAACCAGCACAACCAGCAATACCAGAACGGTATTCATTACGGTAGCGTTATAGCCAATATAGCCGTACTGATAGCCAATCTGGCCTAAACCGCCAGCACCTACGGCGCCGCCCATCGCGGAATAACCGACCAGGGTGATAAGCGTGATGGTTGCTGCGTTTACCAGCCCAGGCAGCGCCTCAGGCAGCAGAACTTTGCGAACGATCTGCATTGGGGTTGCGCCCATCGCGCGGGAAGCTTCAATCAGGCCAGTTGGGATTTCCAGCAGGGCGTTTTCCACCATACGGGCGATAAACGGTGCCGCGCCTACGGTCAGCGGGACAATAGCTGCCTGCAAACCAATCGACGTCCCGACGATCACGCGTGTAAACGGAATCATCCACACCAGCAGAATAATGAACGGAATAGACCGGAAAATGTTCACCAGCGCAGAGAGCGTGCGATACAGCTTCGCGTTTTCAATAATTTGACCCGGGCGCGTAACGTACAGCAGCACGCCGACCGGCAGCCCAATCACAAAACCAAAGAAGCCCGATACGAAGGTCATTGCCAGCGTTTCCCAAACGCCGCGAACCAGTAGCCACATCATCGGCTCAGACATAACCCAGTACCTCTACTTTTACGTGATGTTCTTGCAGCCAGGCAATTGCCGCCTGGGTTTCTTCCTGTGTGCCGTGCATTTCCGTCAGCATAATGCCGAACTTCACGCCACCGGCGTAGTCCATCTGCGCGCTAATAATGTTGTTATTCACGTTAAAGCGACGCGCGGTTTCGGACAGCAGCGGTGCGTCAACGGACTGGCCCGTGAACTCCATGCGCAGCATCGGGACGCTGTCAGGCGTTGCGTCTGTTTTTAAACGTTCCAGATAATCTTCCGGAATATCCAGATGCAGTGTGGACTGAATAAACTGCTGAGCCAGCGGCGTTTTCGGGTGCGAGAAGACTTCACTCACCGTGTCCTGCTCAATCAGCTCACCGTTGCTGATAACTGCCACACAGTCGCAGATACGTTTCACTACATCCATTTCATGCGTAATAAGGAGGATAGTCAGGCCCAGACGACGGTTAATGTCTTTTAACAGTTCCAGAATAGAGCGCGTAGTTGCCGGATCTAATGCGCTGGTGGCTTCATCGCACAGCAGCACTTTTGGGTTGCTTGCCAGCGCGCGAGCGATTGCTACACGCTGTTTTTGCCCGCCGGACAGATTTGCCGGGTAGCTGTCATGTTTATCACCCAGTCCAACCAGATCCAGCAATTCGGTGACGCGACGCGTCACTTCTTCTTTTGGTGTGTTATCCAGCTCCAGGGGTAACGCAACGTTACCGAACACGGTGCGGGAGGCCAGCAGGTTAAAGTGCTGGAAAATCATGCCAATCTGGCGACGCGCTTTGGTGAGCTCTTTTTCTGAGAGAGCGGTAAGCTCCTGGCCGCCAACTTCTACGCTGCCCTGGGTTGGGCGCTCAAGCAGGTTAACACAACGGATCAGCGTACTTTTACCCGCACCCGATGCGCCAATGACGCCATAAATCTGACCAGCAGGCACATGCAGGCTGACGTTGTTCAGCGCCTGAATGGTTCGGTTCCCCTGCTGGAACACTTTGGTGATATTGGAAAGTTTAATCATTAGATTATTTTTATCGTAAGTAAGTTAGCCGTGGCATTTTCTTCTGCCAGATACGGGGAATGACCGTAAACAAAATGGATGTTAAGGCATCCAGACGTCTAAATCAATCCACCTCTGTGCGATGAGCACTTTATTGCGCTGCGATTCATGAGATACTTGCTGAACAAGACTTTTTCAGGAGCAAACCGGTGGCAAAATCTGTACCCGCAATTTTTCTTGATCGTGACGGCACTATTAATGTGGATCACGGTTACGTCCATGAGATTGATGAGTTCGAGTTTATCGAGGGCGTTATAGATGCCATGCGCCAGTTGAAAGAGATGGGCTATGCGCTGGTGGTGGTAACTAACCAGTCCGGTATCGCCCGGGGTAAATTCACCGAAGCGCAATTCGAGACGCTGACGGAATGGATGGACTGGTCTCTGGCCGATCGCGGCGTCGATCTTGATGGCATCTATTATTGTCCGCATCACCCGCAGGGAAGTGTAGAAGCGTATCGACAGACCTGTGACTGCCGTAAGCCACACCCGGGCATGTTTATCTCTGCACAGGAATTCCTGCACATTGATATGGCCGCATCTTATATGGTGGGCGATAAACTGGAAGATATGCAGGCAGCAGCGGCGGCAGGTGTAGGTACCAAAGTATTAGTGCGTACCGGTAAACCGGTCACCCCAGAAGCAGAGAATGCAGCCGACTGGGTGATAAATAGTCTGGCAGAACTGCCAAAAGAGATTAAAAAGCACCAAAAATAGGCGTTTTGGCGAAAAGGTGAGCGGTTGAAATAAAAATGCATTTTTCCGCTTGTCATTCCTCGGCGGCTCCCTATAATGCGCCTCCATCGACACGGCGGATGTGAATCACTTCACAGACAACCCGGTCGGCTGAAGAGAAAAAATCCTGAAAATCAGGGTTGACTCTGAAAGAGGAAAGCGTAATATACGCCACCTCGCAACGGTGAGCGAAAGCCGCGTTGCACTGCTCTTTAACAATTTATCAGACAATCTGTGTGGGCACTCAAAGTGACATGGATTCTTAACGTCGCAAGACGAAAAATGAATACCAAGTCTCAAC